>CAYZUR010000233.1:0-3693 GCA_964481535.1 uncultured Spirochaetaceae bacterium
GATTGAGATAGTAGAGGCAAGAATTACCCACCTTTCCTATGCACCAGAAATAGCTGCAGCTATGTTACAACGACAACAGGCATCAGCAATAATAGCTGCAAGAAGCATGATTGTTGAGGGAGCTGTATCTATGGTAGAGATGGCATTAGAACAATTATCAATAAAAGGAATTGTAGCCCTTGATGAAGAGAGAAAAGCTGCTATGGTAAGTAATCTTCTTGTTGTCCTTTGTGGAAATAAAGATGCTCAACCGATAGTCAACTCAGGTTCTATCTATTAAAGTAGTATAATATGGCTAAAGATGGTGATAAAAAACAGATTGTACTTCGCATCTCTCCCACTCTTTGGAAACATGTGGCTCGTTGGGCAGAAGAAGATTTTCGATCTATTAATGGCCAAATAGAATTTCTTTTAACCAAAGAGGTCAATAAGCACTATAAAAAGGGAGATGAAGAGGGGGACTCCCCCTCTTCTTGAACAGTTATATCTGTTTCCCTTTATAGGTATTTCCGACGAGTCCATTTAGCGAAACCCTAATAATATCTCCATTAGTCATAGTGGAGGTTGGTTCAAATACAATCATTTCATTATGTTCACTTCTGCCTAAATAATGGTCTTTATTTTTCTTTGCTCTTCCTTCTACCATTAATTCTATTGTATCAAAACATCGCTTCTCTTTATGAGTTCTTGTAAGGGCTCGCTGATTCACAATTAACCGGTTCAATCGCTCTAGTCTTACTTCAATGGGTACTTGATTCTCCATTTCTACGGCTTTTGTCCCTTCTCTTGGGTTAAAATAGTACATAAAGGCTTCTATAAACTTCACTTCATTCATCAACGTGATGGTTTGGTTAAAATCTTCTTCACTTTCTCCAGGGAACCCAACCATTACATCAGTTGTGTAGGTCATATCTGGTACGGCTGTTGTTATATCCCTTATGAGGGATGTAAATGATTCTCTCGTATATTTTCTTCTCATAGCGTTGAGTATGGGTGTAGATCCACTTTGCAGGGGAACATGGAGGTGACGGGGAAGTTTTTTCTCTTCTTTTAACAATTGTATAAGCGATGGAGAAAAATCTTTAGGATGGGGAGATTCAAATCTAATCCATTTCACAGAAGGCACTTCTTTTACCACTTTTTCTAAGATATCAGGGAACTGATAAAGCATTCCATTATGGGTGTAATTATATGAGTTTACATTTTGACCAAGTAAGGTAATCTCTTTTACCCCTAACTCTTCAAGTCTTTTGACTTCATCGAGGATTGAGGTGACACTTCTACTGATTTCTCTTCCCCTTACATATGGAACTATGCAATAGGAGCAGAAGTTATTACAACCGTTCATTATGGGAACAAAAGATGTAATGTCTCCCACTTTGTGGTAGTTATGAGTAAAGGTATATTCTTCTTTTCTTTCATCACTTGCCCCACTCAAAATTGCGGCAATTCTATGTTTATCATTTGTCCCTATTACATGATCCACAGCCGGTGCCATTTCAATAATCTCATCATGTAATCTCTCTGCCATACAGCCTGTAATGATAAGGGTAATATCGTGTGTTTCTTTTAGGTGTTTATAGTACCCTATTCGTCCCCAAATTCTATTTTCAGCAGTTTTTCGTACGCTGCATGTATTAATAATAACACAATCTGCTTCCTCAGCACTAAGTGCTTTGTTAATACCATGTTCTGCTAGAGATAATTCAAGTGCATTCGATTCAGCCATATTCATTTGACACCCATATGTTTCTATCCAGTAGAGTGTGTGTTTCTTTTCTATCATATTTTCATATTTTCCTTACTTGTATCTATTTTGGGCGGCTTTAAGGGTGTTGTACATCAACATTGCAATTGTCATAACTCCAACTCCCTTAGGAACAGGAGTAATTGCACTACAAAGGGGGGCAACATTTTCGAAATCAACATCTCCAGTTATTCGATATCCTCTCTTTCTTGTTGCATCATTTACCCTATTAATGCCTACATCTATTACTACAGCCCCGTCTGTTACCATATTGGATGTTACCATATTAGCTTTTCCAACAGCCGCAATAATAATATCGGCAGTTTTTGTAATAGATGCAAGGTCTTTTGTTTTACTGTGCGTAATAGTAACTGTAGCATCTTTATGTTTTTGAACAAGTAATAGAGCAATAGATTTTCCAACTATTACACTTCGCCCAATTACGACAACATGCTTTGCATGAACTGGAATATCATAATATTCAAGCATTTTAACGATTCCAAATGGGGTGCATGGAATAAATCCATCTTCTTCTCTCAGTAGCTTTCCAATATTGTATGGGTGTAATCCATCAACATCTTTAGAAGGGTCAATGCTATTAATAATAGTTGATTCATCAATATGGACTGGAAGTGGCAGCTGGACGAGAATACCATCTACAAGCTCATCATTATTTAAATCGTTAATCGCTTCAATAAGTTCTTCTTGAGTTACTGCATCAGAAAAAACGATATCTTTATGTCCAAAATTCAGTTTCTCACACATTTTTTTCTTACTACTTACGTAGGAAGCAGAAGCGGGGTCATCTCCTACTAGGATAACTGCGAGTGTTGGTTTGTGCTGAGTTCTTGTAAAAAGTAGTGCACTTTGTTCTTCAATTTCTTTATAAAGTGAGGTAGCCACCTCTTTGCCTGTTAATATTTTCATTATTTGCTCCAAAATAGATACATTAAAAGTAGTTCTTCTTTTATATCAAAAATAAGCAATAATGTGTACACTTAACAGTAGATGAAACCTAACAATAGGTTTTCAAAGGTGAAGAAAATCGATATGATGAATATATTAATTTCACGATTTAAGTTAGGAGAATTTTTTATGAAGAAAAAGTTATTAATAGGATTGTTCATGGCCTTTCTCATTATGAGCATTACAGCTGCAGAAGGACAAATTCCGTCCTATGAGAAAGGATCCCAAATGTTCACATTCCGTGTGGGTCCTGTAATTCCTTCTTTTTTATATTTCCCCTATTCACCATCACGGACATTAGGGTTTACTGATACGAGACTAAAAATAGGTGGATATGGAGCAATTCGTTACCAAGGATTTTTAAGTCCATATGTAGCATTAGGTGGAGAGTTAGGCTACCTTTTTGATTATTCAAGGAGTGACTTATTTACATCTGTCCCTTTTTTAGCAAAACTTACCTATATTCCAGTACAAGGAACGTTTGAAATTCCTCTTTCACTTGGCGTAGGGTTTGCTTATAACTCATATAGAGAATCTTCATATCTCTCATTTTTAGCAGAAGCTGAAGTTGGCGTAAGTTATTATTTTACTGAGTCATGGGGCCTCAATCTCACCAGTGGACTTACCCTTATTCCAGAAATCTATTTTGGGGACTCAAGATCGAATACAGCTCTTGCGGGATTTATGCCTATCACTCTTTCAATCTCATACAGAAGTAATTAGGAGAAATAATTATGAAACAAACAAATATATTACAAACAATAATTTTATTGTTAGGAATGCTTCTGTTAACAGTAGGATGCAACAGCGACAATGATGGAATTTTTCGTCTTATCAGCGAAAGTGAAGAAACTGTAGAAGTAGGAACTGTTACGATCATTACTCATAATGGATCAACGCTCTTTACTCATACAACAAAAGGTGGACTTCAATCCTATGATACCAATACTGAAAATTGGACAGGTATCACAGCAGAAGAA
>CAYZUR010000234.1:0-3690 GCA_964481535.1 uncultured Spirochaetaceae bacterium
TTTAGTCCAGAATTTGATTTCCTTTCTTCTGCCTTTAATAAAAGTCAAGAATTAATCACTGGTATTGCTAAGGTTGCTATCCTCAAGGGGAATATGATTAGTGCAGGGGTAAGTAGTCCCTACTCTCTTTATAATGAGAAGCTTGGAAGTATGGAGGTTGCTGGGGGATATCAACCAGTTGATTGTAAGGGATTCATTAATATTAATGGTATTAGATTACAAGCTCACCATTACTGGCTGAAGGCAAAAGAATTAGATGATGCTGGTAAGAAGAAATAGCGTATACCTACTATACCAGTTCTTCATAATGTTCAACTCCGAGAGCAAGGATGCGTTCTATGTGGTCGTCGTTTAGACGGTAATAGATACTGCGTCCTTCTTTTCTACTATGAACAAGTCTTGATGCTTTTAATAATTTCAATTGCTGTGATATAGTAGATTGTTGCATGTTGAGCTCGTGTGCAATGGAAAGAACTGGAAGTTCTCCCTTTTGTAGGAGAAAGAGGATTTTTAATCGAGTAGAATCGCCAAATACTTTAAAGAAGGTGGCAATTTCATAAATGTGTTCATCTGGTGGTATGGGGAAGTTCTCTTTCTCATTCATAACTTAGTATACTACCATAATGAGTTGCAACCGGGCAATATATATATCTCTTGCAAAATAGTTCAATTTTCTGTACAAACGTTAATACAATAGAAGAAGTGAGGTACTATAGTGTCTAGTTCGAATGAGAAGTTAGTTGTAGGTTGGATTGGTACTGGTATGATGGGCAGGTGGATGTGTGAACATATTATACCTCTTGCTTCTAAAACAGTAATATACAATAGGTCTGTAGAAAAAACTCGTCCTTTATCTGATGCAGGTGCTATTGTAGTTAATAGCCCTAAAGAAGTTGCCCAGCAAGCTGATATTATTTTTACTATAGTGGGTCACCCATCGGATGTAAGAGATGTATATTTTGGAGAATCTGGGTTATTCAGTGCTTCAAGGAAGGGGTGTTTGTTTGTTGATATGACAACCACTGAACCTTCTTTAGCTATTGAAATTGAGAAAAAAGCTCTTTCCTTGGGATGTAATGCTATCGATGCTCCAGTAAGTGGTGGAGATATTGGTGCTAAAGAGGCTCGTCTTACCATTATGGTTGGGGGAAAGGAATCAAGTTACTCTAGAGCTCTTTTGTTCTTCAATGCGATGGGGACTGCTACTTTGCAAGGAGGTCCTGGAAGTGGCCAGCACACGAAGATGTGTAATCAGATTGTAATTGCTGGGACTATGGCAGGGGTATGTGAATCTCTTTTATATGCAAGAAAAGCGAATCTTGATGGAAAGATTCTTATTGATACTATCTCTAAGGGGGCGGCTGGTTGTTGGTCTTTGCAAAATTTAGCTCCAAGAATTATTGATAATAATTACAATCCGGGATTTATGATTGATCATTTTGTGAAAGATATGGGTATTGCGTTAGCTGAGGCTAAAAAAATGTCTCTATCGCTCCCCTCTCTTTCTTTAGTTGAGCAGTTATATGTTTCATTACAAGAATCTGGACAAGGTCATTTAGGAACTCAAGCTCTTGTGCTCGCACTAGATCGTATTAATGATACGGATCTATTTTCCAATTAGGAGGAATGCTATGGAAATAAATAAGGAATTTGCAACACTCACGCTTCCTGGTAAAGAACCAATTCAAATACCTGTTATTACCGATAACATGGGGGCAAAATCAATTGATATTCGCTCCTTTCGGAAGCAGACTGGGTATATCACGTACGATCCTGGGTTTGTTAATACAGGGAGCTGCACAAGTAGTATTTGTTTTGTTGATGGAGAACAAGGTATTTTACGCTATCGAGGATATGATATTGAAGATTTAGTTGAAAAATGTGACTTCGTGGAGGTAGCATATTTATTGATTAAAGGTGAACTTCCTGATGAGAAAGAGAGACGAAGATATGCAGAATTGCTCAATAAAGAGTCTCTGTTGCACTATGATATGCAAAGTTTCTTTAGAGGGTATCCTTTTGATGCTCATCCTATGAGTGTGTTAGCTGCAATGAGTGTTTCACTGAGTGCATTCTATCCTGATATGGATGATATTGACCCTGAATTACAGGTTGACTTTGCAGTGACTCGTCTTGTATCTAAAATAAGAACTATTACCGCTTTCCAATATAGGCATATGAGGGGGGAAGATTTTGTTAACCCGTCATATAAGTTAAGTTACTGTGAGAACTTTTTAAGTATGATGTTTACCTCCCCTGTTGTTGATTACAAGATTAATCCACTTCATGTGAAGGCTCTTAATCAGTTGTTGATTATTCATGCCGACCACGAGCAAAACTGTTCTACTACAGCAGTTAGATTGACTGCTAGTAGTGAAGCTAATCTGTATGCTTCAGTTTCTGCTGGTATTTGTGCCCTGTGGGGATATAAGCATGGTGGAGCAAATCAGGCTGTGATTGAAATGCTTGAGGAGGCTCATGCAAATGGGTGGACTGCAAATGATATGGTAGAGAAGGCAAAAGATAAAACAAATCCATACCTTGTAATGGGATTTGGCCATAGGGTCTATAAGACGTTTGACCCTCGAGCTAAGATTGCTAAGCGTTTATGTAAAGAGGTTCTTGGTGAAAGTGGTGAAACTGATCCATTGTTAGAGTTAGCTCTTGAACTAGAAGATGTTGCTACAAAAGATCCGTACTTTATTGAACGTGGGTTATATCCTAATGTTGACTTTTATACTGGGTTAATTTTTAGAAGAATGGGGATTCCTACGAATATGTTTACGACGCTATTTACAATTGGGCGTCTTCCTGGATGGATTGCTCACTGGTTGGAGTGGAAAAAAGATCCTTATGGGAAAATTGGTAGACCTCGACAGGTATATGATGGTCCTTTTGTTCGAAAGGTTCATGATATTAACGAGAGATAATGGGAAATGGGCTAGCCAAATGGCTAGCCTCTTTTATTAGATGTGTTTTATTGATGATTTTTTGTGTATTTGAGAAGTCCACCGGCTTTTAGGTAAGCTACTTGCAGGTGACTGATTCGTGCTATTGTCTCTAGATGTGTCTGTTTTGTCGTATTGTTCACTATTATTGGTGTGTTATCCGTGAGGTGTTGTTCAATTTGTTCAAAAACATTCTCTATAGAGAGGAGATCTCCTTGATCTGTCTTTTCATATTGTTCTTCGTGTAAGAACTCTAGTGGTAGTATTCCAAAATTGATAAGGTTTGCATGGTGTATTCGTTCAAAAGATTTTGTGATTATTACTTTAACTCCTAAATACATAGGACATATCGCAGCGTGTTCTCTGCTTGATCCTTGTCCATAGCTACTTCCTGCTATTATAATGTTGTGTTGCCCTTTTTCTTGATTTTCTTTGCATCTATCATGAAAGGTGGGGTCAACTCCTTCAAAGGTATAATGGGCATACTGCGGTATGTTTGATCGGTATTTTAATCTTTGTCCTGCTGGCATGATGTGGTCTGTGGTAATTTTATCTCCGGCTTTTAGGGTCACTACTCCTTTAATGGTCTGTTCTAGGGGTGTTGAGTATGGTGGGTCTCCAATATTTGGTCCTCTGATTATTTCAACATTAGAGGTGTTTTCGTGAGGGAATTCGAGCATGCTATCATCGAGATAAAAGTGTTCTGGTATCTGTTTTTCGGGATATGGGTGTCCAGTGTAAC
>CAYZUR010000235.1:0-3681 GCA_964481535.1 uncultured Spirochaetaceae bacterium
GGAAAGGACTCATTATTGATCCAAAGATGGACGGCTCGTATGATATTACCGAAGGATTGAAAAGGGCAAGAAAACTTCTCATCACAATTACCTCCCTTGGACTTCCTGTAGGGGCTGAAATGTTAGACCCTATTGTTCCCCAGTATATAGATGAAACACTTAGCTGGTGTTCAATTGGAGCAAGAACTACAGAAAGTCAAGTACACCGCACCCTAGCGAGTGGAATGAGTGTAGCTGTTGGATTTAAGAACAGCACGAGTGGAGAAGTAATTACTGCAATAAATGCAATAAAAAGTGCTTCCCTCTCGGCAGCCTTCATTGGAATAGACAAAATGGGTTCCTCTGCTATCTACCGAACAAAAGGAAATGATGCAGGACATCTCATCTTACGAGGTGGAGATCATGGCCCTAACTATTATGATGAAGAAGTGGAAGATGCTATTGAAAGTATGAATGACATTGGGGTTACCCCCTCTATCATTGTTGATTGCTCTCATGCTAATAGTAAAAAAAGATATAAAAGACAAGAGAGAATCCTTACATCTGTAATTGACCAAGTCATAAGAGGAAGAGAAGAGATTAGAGGATTCATGGTTGAAAGCAATTTGTTTGAAGGATGCCAAAGCATAGAAGACCCCGCGACTCTACAATATGGGGTGAGTGTCACCGACCCATGCCTTGGATGGAATGATACAGAAAGATTAATTAAAGGTGTTACACAGATGTTGAGATTGAGAAAAAAAGATGGGAGAAAATACTAACAATGAGTGAAAAAAGAATACGAGTACTTGTTACATTAGCTCACGGGTTTGAAGAGATGGAAGCTCTTACTCCAGTTGATTTACTTCGTCGTAGTAATATCGATGTAGTAATTGCAGGAGTTGATGATAAAGTTATTATAGGGGCCCATGATATTAGTGTGGTCACTGATGTCTTAATTGAAAATGTTGGAATTGACTATGATGCGATTATCTTACCCGGTGGGGGAGTTGGTGCTAAGAACTTAAGTGAATCATGGCTTGTTCATGAGAAAATGTTGATGATAGCAAACGCTGGTGGCCTTGTTGCCGCAATCTGTGCGTCCCCTGCAGTCGTCTTAGGCCCTAGTGGCCTCCTTAATGGCCATAAGGCTGTCACCTACCCTGGAAGTGAAGTAAATACCCCAGAGTTTAAATTCTTGTCCATGAGAGTCTGTGTTGATGGAAACTTAATTACCTCCCAAGCTGCGGGATGTGCTACAGAGTTTGCCCTTGCTATTATAGAGCACCTAGTTAATAAACAAGCTCGAGATAAAGTTGCATCAGCAATCATGTTTAAAGAGTAGGAAGGATATATGACATCGCTCGGTTTTGATAACGAAAAGTATTTACAAGAACAACGGGAAGCAATATTAGAAAGAGTCGAGCAAACTGACGGAAAACTCTATTTAGAATGTGGAGGAAAACTCCTCTATGATTACCATGCTTCTCGCGTACTTCCTGGCTTTGATCCAAATGTAAAAATGAAAGTCTTTCAATCTCTCAAAGATGACATTGATGTAATTATCTGTATTTATGCACAAGATATTGAACGGCGGAAAATGCGTAGTGATTTTGGAATCACCTACGACACAGATGTATTTAAAATGATAGATGACTTTGCCTCGTGGGGCCTTAGTGTAAATAAAGTTGTTGTTACCCGTTACAGTGGGCAATCAAGTGCTATTCAATTTATGAACCGCTTAAAACGCCGAGGGATTACTGTATATACCCATAAAGTTACCGCTGGCTACCCACTCGATGTTGATACAATTGTAAGTGATGAGGGCTATGGAGCGAATCCCTACATTGAAACTGATAAACCAGTTGTTATCGTTACAGGACCCGGTCCTGGGAGTGGAAAACTAGGAACCTGTTTATCACAATTGTATCATGATTATAAAAGTGGTAAAAAAAGTGGATATGCTAAGTTTGAAACATTTCCTATTTGGAATATATCAATTGATCACCCTGTAAACAAAGCTTATGAAGCTGCAACTGTCGACATTGGAGATATTAACCAAATAGATCACTTCCACCTCACAAGTTACGGAGTTCCTTCTGTAAACTACAGCCGTGATATGGAAGCGTTTCCCCTGTTACGACGAATCATTGAGAAAATAACAGCTAAGCCTTCGTTCTATAAGTCTCCCACTGACATGGGAGTAAATAGAGTAGGGTTTGGTATTATTGATGATGAAGTGGTTCGCAGTGCAAGTCACCAAGAGATTATTAGGCGCTATTACTCTACTCTTTGTGAATATGCGCAAGGCTCTGGCTCTTCTGAATCAGTGACTCGAATAAAGCTTCTGTTGGAATCGATGAATATCTCTCCTGAAATACGAAAAACGGTAAAAGCTTCTCACACAGAACTAAAAAGAGCTATAGAGAAGGGGAAAGGACACGATGGAATTGTCTGTGCTGCCTCAATGGAATTGCCTAATGGACATATTATCAATGGAAGTAATTCAGAACTCATGCATGCTTCAAGTGCATTAATCCTTAATGCAGTAAAATACTTAGCAGGTATTCCAAAAGAGATAGATCTTATTGCAAAGTCTACTATTAAATCAATTAGGCATCTTAAAAAAGATGTATTACATGGACAAAGGACTTCACTTGATGTTGAAGAAACCCTCATTTGTTTAGCAATGAGTGCCGCAAATAATCCTAGTGCCAAAGCTGCTCTCGATAAACTCTCTCTCTTAAAGAACACTGAAGTGCATTTAACGCATCTTCCTTCTAGTGGCGATTTTAATGGATTAAGAAAGCTTATTCTTCATGTAACAAGTGAACCAGCTTTTCCTTCTAAAAATCTCCTCGATGAATAAGATACGATTTAGCTTTACCCTATAGCACCCTTGAAGGTACAATAGAAGGGGATAAGGAGGACTTATGAATTCCATAATTTCGATTAGCAGACAATTCGGTAGTGGGGGTCGGGAAGTCGGAAGAGGTCTTGCTTCATTCTACGACATTCCGTTTTATGATAGTGCAATTATTAATTTGGCTGCAGAGAAGAGTGGAATGAATATAGAGGTTGTAGAAAACCTTGATGAAAAAGCAAGTAACCGCTTTTTGTACACTATTCCGTCCGGTCTTCCTACTATGGGCCAAATTGCTCCATCTACTCTCTACACCATGCCCCTTAGCGATACACTGTTCCTTACAGAGTATGAAGTGATTCAACAACTAGCCAAAAAAGGCCCTTGTGTAATCGTTGGTCGCTGTAGTGATTATGTATTAAAAGATTTTCCTAATCATGTTTCTATTTTCATTCATGCGAGTGAAAACTTTAGGGCAACACGAATCGCTAGATATGAGGAAATTACTGAAAAAGAGGCAGACTCTCGACTCCATAAATACGACAAAGAGAGAAAGAAGTATCATGATTACTATGCTGCTAATACCTGGGGTAATGCTGCCTTTTACGATTTAACTCTCAATAGTGGAGTTCTTGGATTAGAGGGAAGTATTAAAGTGATTTCTTCTTTTATTGACTTGTTTGAAAAATTATAGAAGATAATTTCTCACGATAACTCATATCTCCTCTTTATAGACAAAGAGGAGATAATTGTATCATTCTGCTGTTTTACACAAAGGGTCTGTTATCCCCTCTTTCATTCGTGCTTTACACTCATACATCGATTTATCTGCCTCTTTG
>CAYZUR010000236.1:0-3675 GCA_964481535.1 uncultured Spirochaetaceae bacterium
GGACAAGGAAGCTTAATGAACCCACTTTATCCAGGAGGCTTTGAGATCCTCTCAGCTGGACAACCCGATGTGGTGATTATGCAGCACGCCCCGAAAAGGGTAGATTACGATGGAATACCTGGAGCCCACATTCACCCACTATCCACACAACTACAAGTGATTGAACTTCTTTCATCAAAAAAAGTTGTCGCAATAACGATTAACCATGAAGAAATGGAAATGAATGAAATAGAGAACGTATGTAAGAAAATAGAAGAAGAGACCCATCTAATCACTCTCGATCCTCTTGTACAAGATATCACACCAATAATAGACCTACTTATTTCACTTATGAAAGAGAAGGGAGAAAAGAGATGAAAATCACCCACGTAGAAGCTTGGCCCATTACCCTTACCCTTGAAGAACCCTTCACCATAGCCTACTCAACTACAGAAAAAGTAGTAAATTACTTTCTAAAAATAGAAACAGATGCTGGTATTACAGGATTTGGATGTAGTGCATTTGATGAAGAAGTTACAGGAGAAACAGAACACACCATAAAACATGCCCTAAATGATATCGCCATACCAATGCTCCTTGGAGAAAACCCACTAGCATACAATGACATCCTGTCTAGAATGAGAAGCACTATGGGAACTCATCCGACAGCAATGGCATCTGTTGATATGGCCCTTTTTGACATTCTTGGGAAAAAAGCAAAACTCCCCCTTTATCAACTTCTTGGAGGGGGAAGAGACCGTATAAAAAGTAGCATTACCATTGGAATACGACCTGTACATGAAGTTGTTGAAAAAGCTCTTAGTTGGACGCAAAAAGGATACAAAGCCCTTAAAATTAAGGGTGGAGTAAATATAGAAGATGATATAGAAAAACTCATTAAAGTGAGAGAAAAGATAGGAAATGAGATACACATATACTTTGATGCAAACCAAGGGTATTCAGTAGAAGAAGCGAAGAAATGTATAGAAGTATTACGCAATATTAAAGCTAAATTTATAGAACAGCCATGTAATAAACGAGACATACAATCCTTTACAACACTGAGAAACTCACAAATAAGAATAATGGCTGATGAAGCTATCTTAGGACCTGAAGATGTTGCCACACTGTACAAACAAGGTGGAGCAGATATGTACAACATCAAATTAGCTAAAACAGGGGGAATTGGGCGAGCACTACAACTCGATGCTGTTGCCACTTCTATAGGAAAAAGAACAATGGTGGGATGTATGGATGAAGCAGGACTTGGAATTGCAGCTGCCCTTCATATGGCCCTTTCGAGCAATAATGTAGAGTATGCTGATTTAGATGGCCACGTTGAATTCATAGATGACCCATCCTACCATGCAGTAAAAATCATCGACGGATATGTATATCCCCAAGATTCATACGGATTAGGATTCTCTTTTTAACCTATAAATAGCATCTTCACCCCTTATAGGGAACATCTTTACCTCCTCAGATGAATATTTTACAGCATCCTTTTCAGTATTTATTAGGCATGTAACTATCACATGAGAATATATTTTGCAATTTTTTTTCTTGACTCACTATTACCCATATGCAAAGATTACTACAATACGTATTTTTAGGAGGGAATTATGTTTGGATTCTGGTCTATAGTGCCACCAATTGTGGCAATCTTATTGGCAATTATCACACGAAAAGTGGTAATATCGTTATTTGTAAGTATTCTTATAGGAGGGCTCATATACAGCTCAGGGAATCCCTTTGCCGCTGTTGCAATTACATTTGACTGGATGAAAATTGTAATGACAGATGGATGGAATGCTCGTTTCCTTGTACTCGTTGCACTGTTAGGAATAGGAGCTGCATTAATGTACAAAGTAGGTGGATCCTACGCCCTTACACGCTCATTAGAACATAAAATCAATAACCGAAAAAGAGCACAATTGTTTGCTTGGGTTCTAGGAATTATCATATTTTTTAATGACTATGTAAACTCTGTAATTACAGGAAACGCTGCAAAAGATATCAACGCAACATATAGAGTTTCAAAAGAGAAATTTGCTTATATCCTCGATGCAACAGCAGCCCCAATGGCAACAATAGGCCCAGTATCGGACTGGATTGGATTTCAAGTCTCCTTAATTGCGGCTACATTTGTATCAATTTCATTAGTTGAAACTCAACCATACTTTGCCTTCTTAAGCTCAATTCAATGGAATTTCTACAGTATTCTTAGCTTAGTAGCAGTTCCTCTTTTCATCTTTGGAAAAGATTTTGGACCAATGGCAAAAGCAGAGCTGAGAGCCTTAAAAACAGGAAAGTTAATTGCAGATGGAGCAGTGCCTCTCTCTTCAGTAGAGATGGACCTTGGAGACCCTATTAATCAAGAAAAAGCAAATGTGTGGTTCTTCATCCTCCCATTAGTAACACTCATAGGAGTTGGAATCTGGGCTCTATGGTATACAGGAGGAGGCGCAGAAGGAAAAACTATCATGGATGCACTTGCAGCTACAGAAGTTGATGTAGCGCTCACATGGGCAGCTTTTGCCATGTCCGTCGTAGGAATTATATTAGCATTCATCCAAAAATTTAGTTTTAAAGATATCGAAGATACTGTAATGGGTGGTATTAAAACAATGCTACCTGCCCTTATCATCATGATTCTCGCATGGTCAATTGGAACTGTCACTGATGCTCTTGGAACAGCAGATTTTGTCGTGGGAGCAACAGAAGCTTGGATGAGCCCTGCACTCCTACCATTTCTCATCTTTATTATCTGTATGTTCATCTCCTTCTCTACAGGAACATCATGGGGAACAATGGCAATTATGACCCCAATCGGAATCCCTCTTGCTTTTACTATTGGAGGACTTCCCCTCGTTCATATTATTATTGGAGCAATTTTTGCTGGAGCAATATTCGGTGACCACTGCAGCCCTATCTCTGATACCACTGTTATGGCATCAATATTTGCAGGATCTGACCATATAGACCATGTAAAAACACAAGTTCCATATGCCCTTCTTGTTGCAGGAATCTCAGGAGTACTATATTTATTATCACCTGTAATAACACAAGGCTGGGTCTTACTGATTATTGGCATCATAGCCCTCGTTGTATTAGCAAAACTCTTTGGGTATCTGTATCAAAAGAAAAACTTTAGTGAAGAAGAGATTGCATTACTCAATACGAAAAAAGCTATCACAAAGTAGCCTAAAAATTCCATGTAAGCATTACATCGTATAGATCGGTGTAATGCTTACCTTTAAGAACAGTGAATTATCTATCTTTTAATTACCCACATCATACTTGACCAGTGTGGCAATTATTTGTATCATCGTGGTAAATTCGCGAAAGTAGCTCAGTGGTAGAGCTCCACCTTGCCAAGGTGGCTGTCGCGGGTTCAAGTCCCGTCTTTCGCTTTGAGGCGACCCGGATTTCTGGGTCGCTTTTCTATTGATTTTTTGATAGAATACCATTGATACACCACATAGCACTTGCCCATAGGGCGCTGCATGTTTACTATAGATACACGAGCTAATATGAGAGGAAAGTAGATGATCGCTAAACAAGAAGTAAAAGAACTGGAAAAATCCCAGGTAGAATTATTTGTGACCTTAGAACAAAAGGCAATCCAAGATGAATACAATAAAGTTCTTAGTAAGTACACTAAAACTATTCAAATTCCTGGCTTTAGAAAAGGAA
>CAYZUR010000237.1:0-3666 GCA_964481535.1 uncultured Spirochaetaceae bacterium
CCTTTAGCTCCCGCAGCATCTTATGAATATGATAGTGTAGATAATATTATTTTTGCAATTGCTAAAAAGTTTAGAAAGAAACGGAGTATTTTTGATACATTCTCATATTTGTATCAGTGCTATAACGAAAAAGAGACTCAAGAATTCCTAACACGAATTACCCCGAGCGGCGAGATAAAGGTCCCAAAGAGAAATTCAGTGTTGCGTTACAAGAGGCAGGCGGTAAAATTAATTCATGACGAAGTAGAAAAGGATCCAAAGAAACTAAAAAGGAAAGAGATCATTGAGGCATTGAAGAGGGAATATGAGCAAGCATGCAAAGATAAGAAACATCCCTGACCTTTTATCCTGGGCAGCCTATGAAGATATAGATGAAGGTCTATTCAAAGAAGCCAGTCATACGATCGTTTCGATTGTTAGGGCATTTAAGTATGAATCGAAGTTAGAATCTTCTCTTTTAATATGCCTGAATGGTTTATCATATGACGATTATATAGTATTTGTTAAGGAGTTAGTTAAGGAAATTGAATTGATCCAAAAAGTTGTTGATCATTTTGACAGACCTGATCAATGCAAACGAGTTAGCCGTTTTAGCGTCTTTTTGTTAAGTAGTTTAAGGGGCATGGCTGAATCTTTACTTCGATTGAAAAAGTGGGACGATGCAATTACTGTACTCAAAGAGGCTCTGAACTTGAAACCAAATGATATTGATATTCTGGCTCTTTTAGGGCGCACCTATCTCAAAAATGAAAATTTGGAGAAATCAAAAACAATTTCTCAAACGGATAAGGTTATTAAGGATAGGGGTAGGGCAATTGAAAGAGAATCAGGCCCAACAGGAACTGACAGTTCTGCAGAAGTAAAAGAAGAATATGAGGATGAATTCGTTAAGGAGAAATTAGCAGAGGCTAAAGAACTCATAGGGAAAGGAAAACCTTCTGAGGCAATTCAATGTTTGAAAGAGGCTTTGATTGTCAAGCCTAATGATGTCAAATGTATTGCAATGTTAGGCGTTGTATATTCGCTTATTCATGAATTTGGAAAGGCAGAAGAATATCTAACAAAGGCATACAATCTGAACCCTTATGATATTGAAAGCTTAAAAAATCTTGTAACTGTATATTACCAGCGTCGAAAGCGAAAAAAAGTCATAGATATTCTTGAAAAGGCAAACAGAAGACTGCCTCATATGCAAGATGTGCTTGCACTTTTAGGTGAGGCATATTTTCTAGATGATCAGGATTATAAGGCGAAAGATTTTTTAGAGGAAGCTTGTATCCTTGATTCAGGTGATATTAGTTCTTTGAATAATTTGGGCCAAGTCTATATCTCTTTAGAAAAATATAATCAAGCTAGATCTGTTTTGGAAAAAGCCATAATATTTAACCCAGACAATATAGCTGTCTTAAACAACTTGGGGAAAGTGTATCTTAAAATTAAAGCCTATGGTGATGCAAAAAAGGTTTTGGAGAAAGCATATTCTATTGATAATCAAAATGTTGCCGTGTTACTTAATTTGGGTATGACTTTCTATTATTTGGAGGAGCGTGGAAAAGCAAAGAATTTTCTTGAAGAGGCAAATAGATTAGCTCCATCTAATGCCACGATTTCAAATATGTTAGCCTTTTATTATCATGAAAGTGGGGATGTTTACAAGGCAAGGCATTATATAGAACTTGCTTATAAACTAAGGCCTGATGTTAAGGAAATTCAGTATAACAGAGATATCATCCTTGGTAAATCTGAAGGACAACAATTGTTAATTCCCTCGCTCAATTAACTCCTTTAGCATTGATGCCAATTTCGCAGTTTCTGCATTGACGGTTCAGTAGATTATTGGGTACTGTCCCCATTTCGTTGACAAGTGCTCGATAGTTCGAATCTTAAGTTGCAAAATTTAAATCTAGAGTCATTTTCTCGGAATTTGGCAAAGGAATTCTAAAAATTAGGGGTTTATGATGGTCCCGCCTAAGAATTCGGTTTTTTATTTTTTAATCAAGTCACCCGATGTCAAGCGTGCATCACAAGGAAACCAATTTGTCAACTAAATGGTGACACTACCGATTAATTGATTGTTTAATTATTTTTTTTTTATTTCCTGCATTCTGCTCAATTTTACACTCATTTCAAGAAGACATCAAAAACCAATTCCAAAAATTTTTTTCAACTCAATAGTTTTATATAGTTTATAATGCAAATGGTACTTATATGGATTATGTGGTGTATAGTTTTAATATGAAATCAAATATTTACAAGTATTATCTATATAGCAGTTTTAGTAATTTTTTATTTTTTTTGCCAATAATTATTGTATTTTTTCAGGACAATGGATTAAGCCTCACACAGATATTTGTCATTGAGGCGATCTTTTCTCTTGGTTTAGTTTTATTTGAAATTCCAACAGGTGCATTTGCAGATAATTTTGGAAAAAGGAAGAGCCTGATATTGGGAGGGATTGTTTGGATATTCTCTTTGTTAATATTTGCTTTTAGTAGAAGTTTTTACAATTTTGTATTTGCCTATTTGTTATTTGCTTTAGGATCGGCATTAATTTCAGGTGCAGATACAGCTCTTTTTTATGACATTTTAGGAGATCGTGTCGAGCATAAAAAGTTCAAGAAATATCAAGGCAATGCCAAGATGATTGGATTGATTACGATATCTGTTACCTCATTATTTGGAGGGTATATTGCATCATTTTCAATGAGGTACACTTTTATCGCTTCTGCAATAGCAATGTCATTCATGTTATTGGTGTTATGTTCAATAAATCACAAGGAAGTTAAGAAGTCTAAAAGACAGGCTTATTTTGATATAGTAAAGATAAGTTTCTCAATAATCAAGAAATCAAGATTATTACTTTGGCTATTTGTATATTCTTCAGTTTTCATGTTGGTTTTCAAGCTGACTCAACCGTCTATGCAGATATATATGAATTTGGCGAGTCTTGATATAGAATATTTTGGATTCGCATCTTCATTCTTTTTTCTTGTTGGAGCAATTGCATCAAAGCTCACATATTTTTTTGAAAAGAGTTTTAAGAAATATTCATACTTTGTATCTGGCATTCTATTAGTCATACCAATATTTGTATTGTCTCAATTTGTATTTAAGTCAGGATTTTTGACTTTTGGAATAGTATTTTTCTCAATCTCAATAAATTCGATATTTGTTCAACATGATATATTGATGAATTCACCACAATCTAAACATTCAACAATTCTATCTTTCAACAATTTTTTTGATAGGTTATCGATGGTTGCTATTTCACCTATTTTTGGGTTTTTGATGGATAGAATTGGAGTCAAAGATATGTTTTTGTATACTTCAATTTTTGCGATGATCATCGTTTCGATTATGGCTATATTCTATTTTAGGTTTGTGAAGTTTCAATGCTGAGTGTGGCTGAGGTTTGGTTGTTCATTTTCTTCATGATTGGAATCACATTTAAAATTCTTTATCTTGCCATATTGTAATTATCCTTCCATGCCTTTTTAAGTTCTGTTTCCAACGATTTTTTTCTTGTGAGACTAACTTTGTTTTCTTTCATCATTCTTCTGTAAAAGGAGCATACCATGAACAAAACTGAAACCAACCGATTTCATGAACTCTATGAACGTCACTTGCGTTTACTAAAACTTCAGGGGAAAGCAAAAAAAACCATTG
>CAYZUR010000238.1:0-3663 GCA_964481535.1 uncultured Spirochaetaceae bacterium
GTCGCTATTTTCCTTACCACTACTATTATCTAAAATATGTTGACAATTTATAATTCTCCCCTTTCTTTTTTGAGTTTCAGATTTAAGGTGAATGATTCGTTTCTCAATAAAATTTTCATAAAACACTCTAAATTCTTCTGTCTTAGAAATTGATTGATTTTTTCCTAATAAGGAAACTTTTGTACTAAATTCATCTATAATAATTGCCGTTACTACATTTGGTAGTCCTTTAAATTTTGAAAACAATTCCCACCCCGAAACATAAGCATTAAGATATCCTTCGGCCAAATCAGGAGGAATTGTGGCTGAAGAAATCATCACATTACGTCCTAACATTGCAGTTAAAAAGATAAGTCTACCAATTGCAATGAGATCATTTGGTGAAAAATCATCAATCTCATCTATTACAAGGTTTGACGACATTAATCGCAATGAAGGCAAAATGTTTTTAATGCTACGAATAGATTCAGTAGCGCCCATAAGATGGTCAATAGTACATACTACTACAGGAGCATAAAGGAACTTCCTGTCCTTTTGACTTTTGAAAATTGGAGAGAGCTGGTCATTAGAGATATCCATAAAATAATCCATTTCTCCATCTAGAAGATTTTCATCATAATGAAGAGCTTCTATTTCATCGTCTTCGCTATCATCATTTTTTTCCAGGTCGCTTGGACTAACGCCTCCAATTAATACTGCTAACTGGCTTTCATCGAGCCCAATTCTATTACGATATTCTTCACCTGTTTGCTTTGTGAGACTTCTTAGGCCAAGTGCTAAAGAAAAGCGTAGGGAATTTTCATCTTCACTCAAAGCTTGCATGACTTTCGCATTCGCAATAGTTTTTCCAGCACCAGTACTCGCTAAATTGACAATAAAAGTTCCTATACCTGTAATATTCTCTTCTTTTTTAAATTTTTTAATTGTAGAGACAGCTTTATCTTGCCAACGAAATGGCAGAGGACTTATTTTATTTAGAGCACGATTATCTTTTGAAACACCCAAATCATTTTCTAGCTTTGGTAGTAAATGAGCGATATATAATGCATTTTTTGTTACACCTAAAAGATGTTCTTCTAACCATTGATGAGGTTTGCCTGTTTTTCTATAGGTGTTTGCTATTAAAGAAGTGGAATGTATAAATTTTGGATCTTCTGGAATCGAAGAAAAATAGTGATCAGCGAGCATTAAGGGTACTCTACAATGGTGGAATAAAACTGGAGTCAAACCTTCTTTAAAAGATTCTTCTATTGTTTCAATGAGTCCAAATAAATTCGTTGCCCATTTTTTAACCATCTTAATCCAAGACTGACTTTTCAAAAGAAGACCTTGCTTATATTCAAAGCATTGGTCAATCTTAAGATTAAATTCTTTCTCATCATGTAAATTTTTGTAACCCCATGATGAATTTATCAATCCAAAGACTTTTCCTATGGTCTCCCCTTTTTCCGATCTATATTGTTTTGCTTGCGCATACTCCAAATACGGTAATTTATGATGAGTGACTATAAGAATACCAATAAGAGAAGCAATAGGTGGGATATCGGTAGTCTTATACTTTTGAATATTTTTTAGATTTTCGATGAGCGCATTTTCATCAAAGCTACATTCAATAAGGCCCTCTATCCATGTTTTATCGTCTTTAGCATGTAAGAAATATATTAGATTTACAAACAATAGATAAGAAACCCATTCGTGCCTTAAAGGATCACCCTTCTTAGAATTACATTTTAATTTTTCCTGAAAAAGGAGAGAAGCTTTTCCCCAATCATGAAATAATGCAGCAATAGCAACAAGAGCCTTTACACTAGGCAAATAGTGCCAAAGATTCTCATCCTCATTCCTCAATAAATTTTGATGAGTGATATGGACAGGAACATATCCTTCTGAATCGAATTTATTTCTACTGCCAACTATCCATAGAAGTTCAGTCCTTTGCCTATCTTTAATAATGTGACATGCAACAGCTGTATTTTTTGAGGCACTTTTATTAAGAAGTTTTCTAACTGCGTCAAGTCCCTCCATCGTAAAAGAAGATTTCCAACTCCTTTGACCTATCCGATTAGCAAAACTATCAAGAACACGACGTGTTTTTTTTAATGCAGAACCTTCACATTCAGATTGAAATAGTATAATCATGGTTGAGATTTCCATTCAGAAAAAGTGGCAATCTCTTTTATTATATTAAACATAAAATCAAGCACCTTGTGTTTTGTAAAATATTTGAGACAATCTTCACGAAAAAGTTGCTCTTTGTTGTGTTGTGAACCATTAATAAAAGCCAGAGGAAGAACGATTGCGTCTTTAATTAAATCTGCTATATCAAAAACTAGTGCACCACGGCGTGTTTTACCATGCATTACAGCAAAACCATGGGGAATCCCAAGCGTCCACAACGATACAGCAGCTAAACCATACGCTAAATAATTGCCATGATTTAAAAACATATTGATACTATCAAGGTCATCCCTATTTCTCACGAAGCTTGTTTGATGTGTATTTCTGGCTGAATATTTATATAGACTTTTTGTAAAGAGAGCTTCTGCTTGCAAAAGCATTATACTTTTTGTAGATTGATCAATTTTCTTTGAAAAAGAATTGGTTGCCTTTTCGATTTCAATATCATCTATAAAGAAATGATTGTCTTGAAAAAGTGATTCTTTTTCCCATACTTTTTCTAAAAATTCAAGCCGGCGATGTTGTAGTATTTTAGCAGCTTTTAATCGCTTATAATCATCAAACCAAAAACTCATCCATCCTTGCATATATTCAGTAGGCCGATATTCACTCTGAGGAGAGAGGAACTCAATCTCTGTACCAGATAGGATAGGAGTTCCACCTGATCCAGTAAATCCTATCATAACACCTGCAGAACTAAGCATTCTCACAGCAGCTTGGGTGATAGAAGTCCCAATTCCTAATAAAATAAAGGTAGTGTTTGCTATTGGGATATTCCAATATCTATAATCTTTTTTGGTTTCTGTAAGAAAAACAACTCTTCCATCTTTTACAATTACTCTACATTTCTCAAGTGCATAAAGATTTGCTCTTTTCGAATGAAGAATTGCTTTCATATCTGTTAAATATTCCATAATACTCTTCCCCTCATAATGAATATTGATTTTCCAATGACGTAAAGAGCACTTATAAGGTCAAATCCTTTGAGAAAAAGATTCAAAATATAGGGTGTTTGTATTCTCAAAAAAAGTTCATTTGCAACACTTCCTACAATCTTACAATGAGTTTCAACATCAATACCGAGCTGAATTTCTCCATTTTCTCCATTAACTATCTTTGCATAGTTTTCTTTTAGTGTGAGGCTGGATTGTCTTACATCAAGTGGTACTGTTCTTTTAATTTTCACTCATCCCTCACTTCTTACATTATTATAAATATTTCCTATCAAGACGTAATCAATATACGTTTAGAATCAAACAATAAACTGAACTATAAGGCCATTAAAGATAAACATATTAGTATAATATCACACATACAAGGACATATGTTGTCTCTTTTAATAAAATATTAAGATATTTTTTGGTACTTGTAATATAAATTACTCAGAAAGAGATTTTTTTTCTACTAACCCTCGGTATTCTAATAATAAACTTCTCAAACTTCGCACACCCTTAAGCAGCTAATTCCAGACACGTTTTTAGCTTT
>CAYZUR010000239.1:0-3661 GCA_964481535.1 uncultured Spirochaetaceae bacterium
TTCGACTAAACCTCCACTGCTTGTTGCAACTCCTTTGGGGAGAGGATTGTTTGTAAGGTATGTATCTATTGCAGCAGTTGCCCCTCTCGTATCTTCTGTTGCTAAGGTGGAGCTCACTGTAATGGTATTCACCCTCTGAGTATGGTTTATTCTATTTACTGCTTTTTCTTTTACCATGGTTCCAATTGACGCAAAAGAAATTTCTCTTTTATCACTCGTAATAAGGCGAGCTTTAAGGAGGGTTGATGAGTCAAAAGGGAGCTGTCCAATGTCAGAATCTAGCATAATAGGATAGACCATATTTTGATCACTTTTTAATTCACCAACTTCCATCTCACTAAATAAGAGGGTACTAGTGATGCCACTTTCCATACTACTTAATCCTCTTGATGCCATAAGATATTGGCTCATGAGGAGGGTGAGTGTTTGGGAATCAAAAGAAGTATCAATTGAAGTGCTTAATACACTCTTTTCTTGAGAGAGTACTTTTTCTATCTTCTGAGCTGTTTCATATAAAAGTTCACTATCTTCACCTTCTAGTGTAATTGCGTATCCTCCACCGTCAGAGACAAATCCTACGAGTTTATCAAAACCACCATTTGTTACTTTTATCTCAGCTCCAACGATATTCTTATTAAGAAGGTATTGTACTTTCTCAATAATATCGAACACAGACCGTTCTCTTTCATCTACTGGTGTTAAAATTACCCGCATGTTAGCTTCGTTTGGACTACTAAACCCATATCCACTACTTCCCCCGCTTGTAAGGGTGATTGATGTATTCTCTCCTACTTCTTTCTTTACTAATTCAAGTGCATCAAGACTTCGTCCTCTTGTCTCTTCAATACCTGTTCCCTCTTCATAGGTAATATCTACATAGAATTCCCCTGTGTCAGTGCTAGGGATAAATGTAATTCCTAACAATCCAACAAACACGAGTGAGGCGGCAAGTGCACTTAAGGCAATGAGAAGGATGAATACTCGGTGTGTAAGTGCCCAAAAGAGCCCTTTTTGATACCAAGATGATAAAGATGAAATGAATGATGAGAAGAAAGAGACAATGTGTAATACTCTCTTTTCCCTTCTAAGAAGAAAGTTAAGAATAAAAGGAACTACAACAACAGCAACTAAGAACGATGCACTAAGTGAGAGAATGATGGTCAGTGAAACATCTCGCAAAATAGAGCCAACAATTCCTGTTAACAAAGAAAGGGGGATAAAGACTGCAATAGTCGTTGTAGTACTTGCAAGAATAGGGGAACTCACTACCTTAGCGGCTTCTATTATCACACTAGCTACATCCTCTCCTGGGTGTTCATCATATTCTTTAATAATGTGTTCTAACATTACAATAGAGGCATCTACTACCATCCCAAGGGCAATTACCATCCCTGATAAACTCATCAAGTTGATACTAATATTGAGGATTCTCATCCCTATCAAGGTAAAAAGAATACTAAGAGGAATTGAGAGGGCAATGGTAAGGGTTGCCCTAATGTCAGCAAGAAAAAAGAGCATCACAAA
This sequence comes from uncultured Spirochaetaceae bacterium, assembly GCA_964481535.1. Lineage (GTDB taxonomy): Bacteria > Spirochaetota > Spirochaetia > Sphaerochaetales > Sphaerochaetaceae > SABI01. The sequence goes on from CAYZUR010000239.1 coordinate 1,525, forward strand.
GGTTGCCATGATGATCCCAAACAACCCAGACCGAATTACAGTAAACAGCGATGCTTTTACCGTAGCAGAGTCATCACTAATTACTTCAATTGAATAGGTTGAAGGGGAGGTGAATTGTGATCCTTCTAAAAATGAACGAATTTCGTTCGCAATACTGATGGTATTTCCATCTTTTCTTTTTGTCACATCAACTACAATTGCTGAATTTTGTGTCCCATCGATGTAGATATCTGGTTGCTGCTGTTCAATGGAGATATCAGCGACATCCCGTAAGGTAACTAAAGAGCCCGATGCATTTACCCCCACAGCAATATCTTTTAAGGATTCTATGCTATCTACTCTTCCGTCAAATTGGAGTATGGTCTCTTTCCCTGCATATGTAGTTTGTTGAAGTGGAAGGAGAATATTGGAGTTCTGAATAGCTTGCATTACCCCAATGGCTGAAACTTTTTGTGTATATAAGTCTTCTGTACGAAGGCGAACTCTCACCTCCTTCTCTCTAAGTCCCATGACTGAAACTTCCGCAACACCTTTAATCCTTGTGATATTAGGAACAACAGTCTCATCAATAAATTCACTAAATTCTGAATTATCCCCGGTGGTAGAAATGCTGAAGGTAAAGACAGGTAGCATTGAAGCATCTCCAACAACTGCAACGGGGTCTCGGTCTAAGTTAGCGGGAAGTTGCTGTTTTATGTTACGAATTCTATAGCGAACTTCTTCTAGCATCTCATACGGATCAATGCCATCTCGAAAGGTAATTGTTATCCAACTTACAAAGTTTGTACTGCTACTGCTAATCGATGAAAAGTTTGGTAACGTGACAAACTCTTTCTCTAAAATATTTGTAATATCTTTCTCTATTTCTTTAGCACCACTTCCAGGGTAATACGTGAGCACTTCAATGGTAGGAAGAGAGATGTCACTCATAAACTCAATGTTTATATTAAACACTGAGATGAGGCCAAATACTAATAAGACAATGAGGAGCATAGCAACTCGGGGTGGGTGTTTTACTGATATTTGTGAAATATTCATATCAGCTACTTATCCTCATGCGTTGCTTCTACTACTTGTGAATCGGTTAATAGATGAGTTCCTTTTACAACAATCCATTCATTTTTTAATGATGAATCTACCATGATGTATGTATCATAGGATGTGAAATTATTAAGGGGGGAGCGAGTTACTGCTTTAGTTTTTTTATCATATGTAAAGATATGTGAATTGTTAGAAAGGGCAGAGTGGGGGATAGTAAACGCATTTTTGTAGAGTTTATACCTAACATTCACCTTCAGATACATTCCTACACGTATATCGTTAGAATCTGTGGCATCTAGTGCGCAGGAAATTGTAAATGAGGCATTTTGTGGGTTAATGATGGGGGAAATAGTCTCTACTTTAGCACCTATTATCTTTGATTCACTTGCTTGGTTTTTGATCTCTACAGTTATCTCTAGATTATCTTTATGTGCTTGAATTATTGACCAGTAGTTAGAGGGGAGGGTAATGTTCAATACCAGATCTTCTAAATCACTGACAACTGCAACAGGATGACTAACTTGACCCATCGATCCAACACTTACATCACTTGCAATAATAGTTCCACTAATGGGGCTATGTATTGTTGTATATGTTAGTTGAGTCTTTGCCAATTCATGTTGCCCTTTAGCTACTTCATATTTCCCTTTAACTTCATCTGCCACCTGTTTTGAGAGCGATCCTGAATCAAATAGTTGCTTTGTTCTTTCAAAGGAGGATAGGGCAACGTTATATGCTGCTTTTGCATTTTGTTCATTGAGGGAGAGAATTTCATCATCAAGTTGTGAAATGATATCCCCTTTATTTACATAATCTCCCACTTTAACAAAGTGCTCTTTAACCTCTCCATTTACTAATGGGACTATAGGAATAATAGATCTCGCTTGTACATACACATAGGTCGAAAGCGAAACGGGGACATCTTGTATTATTGGTTTCCTTACCAAAACAGGTATTGGTATTGCTTCTTTTTCTATTTCAGGTTTTTGAGAAATATAGATAAAAAGATAGGTGATAGCAGCAATAATAGTAATAAGAATAATATATTTTATTACTTTAAAAAGATGAGAGAATTTCACAGTAGAGTCTCCTCTTA
>CAYZUR010000240.1:0-3636 GCA_964481535.1 uncultured Spirochaetaceae bacterium
TAAGGTTTTTATAGAGTCTTGAATGTGTCGATACTCATTTTGGGTTTCAATAATTTTCTTTAATCTTTCATCAGCTTCTTTCACTCGTTTGGCTTGATTAATAGTTCTTCTAGAAAATGAGTCTATTCCTCCAGCTTCTACGCACGCTTTATCGATATCTACTCCACCTTGCATGCGAGTACGTACTTCTTGCAAAAAGGTTCCTGTATGTCCCCCGTTTTCTTGTAGCAATTCATGAAGAGTAAACCAGTAACTTTCACTTAATTCATCATTACGACCTGGAAGAGTAATTTCTTTATTATCAGTGAGCCTTGTTTGTGTTAATCGTCCGAGTGAATTGGAAAGTTTCCACGTTTCATTATCATTAACTAAGGTCCCTTCTACCATCAATTCTTCGTCTCGAGAAGTCTTCCAAATAAGAGAGCGCATTGCACGTGAGAGTGTTGATTTTCCTACGGCATTTGGTCCCCAAATTACATTGAGAGATGAACCTAGTTTTTGTATAGGGGGGAATGAGCCTAACGAGAAGCCTGGACTTTGTTTCACATCAATCTGGGATACCCAGAATTTCTTACTCATCTCATCTCTCCCTTACGAACGTTAAGCATATTGTAGAGTAACTTCTTCCCAGCTTGTTTGACTAACGCTTTATATTCATCGTCTGTTTTCGTATGGTTAGGAGCATCAAGGGCATAGTAGGAAGGAGAGGTAAAACTCTGTGTTTCTATTCTTTTGTACTCGTTTACCATGATGGCGAGCTCATCATCATTAAGGAGTTTTTTAGCTAAGAGTGAAACTATTCCAGGACTTTGTGAGAGTTTTTCAAGGTCAACATCTAATGTAGTATTATCTTGATAATTACCTAACACAGAGACTCTCCAGTGATTTACTTGCATAATGAAAGCCTCTAATCCCTCTTGTGTAAGAATAGAAGGGATATCTAAGGAGCGATTAATAGATCCTATTAGGGTGATGGAACACAAAAGAGTTCCTTCCCCAGTTATCTGCTGGGCAAATGAGCGAAGGGATTGAGTGAGAGCATCTTTTACATCATCTTCACTTTGTGCACCTTCAAGGGTAACTACACACGATTCAAATCGATAGGGACAAAGGGGGATAAACTCAGGAGTTTTCCATGAGCCATCATCCTCATTCTCTAGGAGGTAGAGTCCATGCTCTCCTTTTTCATTACTATCTAGTGCATATGGAGAGCCACAATAGAAAGCTCTTTCATACATTTCCTTTTTATGAATATGTCCTAGAACCCACCATGGAATTACGCTTTTTTCAAAATCATTATGGGAAACAGGAGCATAGTTACTAGAAATAGAAGATCCAATGTCGCAATGAAGTATTCCTAAAAGTGCATTATCTGTATCAATGAGTTCATTATTAAACGTATCAAAGGGATTATTCATCACGCGGCGAGTATTAAAAGACCACCCAACAAATCTCACCCCTTTATAATCAAGGTATTCCCATTTTCCACCTAGCCCTAAAACTTCGATGTGCGCACTCTCTTTTACGAGACTGGGGAACACGCTATAATCGTGGTTTCCTCCCACTCCAATAACTTTTATATGTGAGGCTGCAAGCTTTTCTAAACCAGAAATAAGTGGGCCATATGCTTCAAACCAATGTTCTGCTTGTTCTACAACATCTCCAGCTAGAATGAGTACATCAACTGATAGTTCTATTGCTTTATCAACTACCTCATCCCAACTTGAGTGACTTGTAAGGTAGTCAGTTGTTCTTACTGATGGAATTCTCCCCATATGAATATCTGCACAGGCAAGTATTTTCATGTTTCTCTCCAATAATCAGGCTCAATTCAAGGCTGTACTCACTATACCATATTAATGGGGTCTGTTTAGAACCTATTTGGTGTTCATAGTATTTTTGTGTTGTAAAGGGGAGTGAAGAATCTGAATTTACCCCATGTATATAGGATAATTAGACGAAAAGACAACAAAATCACGTAATACATGCATAAAGTGTGATAAAACTCACACTTTATGCAACTTATTTGTTATATATAGAGGTGTCTGTCGAGACGCCCCAGCAGGCTGTGAAGAATTATCACATTAGGGTTTTTTTGTAAAGTCAATTCAGCACCTGCTAAAAAGGTGTTTTACTATCTTCGTTTTAGGGAATAATTATGGATACATTGCGATTAGAATTGTTTGTTCATCATCTTTATTTCAAAAGTGGTCACATTTTATCTACCCATATATAATCATACATATGTATTGCTGAAGAGGAAGTTTTTGGAAGTGTCAACAAACTATCAGCTTCTTCTATTCTCCTTTAGAGAGTCTCTCATTTGACCTTAACCCATTACACAAAAGTTTCTCATCCTTACAGGAAAACATCATTTAAGGAAAGATTGGAAATCTTGTTCACCTAAGTCAAAGAGCGATGGTGTTCTAACGTTGTATCACTTTGAAGAAAATGTATGATATAATGTGTATACCGTTTGCTGGCATGAACTGCTTATGCACGAAATTTCCTTAGAGAATTGAAGTTCGCAAGGTAAGAGTCTGCTTTGAGTAAGTTTTATATTAGTAGTATCACAAAAGAGAATATACGTAATGTGTATGGATTATATAAGGAGGCTATTATATGGCCACAAAGAATTATTCACTGTCAATGTTTACATCCTCTCGTATGGTACAGATGCTTATTGGTCTGTTGTTTATTGCAATGGGGCTTATTGGATTTTCCACAAGAGGTGGTCTTGGTGGTGATTTCGCTGGAGAGCTTGCCGGAATTTTTGGAGGGGGAAACAGTGATTTAATCATAAGTGGTGTTTCAGCAATCCTCCTTGTCTGTGGGCTTATGCTACTTTCTGCATTGTGGGTTAGAGGGATTCCAGCAAAGTTTATCTCAATAGCCAAAATCACTACCCTTACTATATGGCTGGCTCTTATCATAGTGCTTGACATTTTAGTCGCAAATTTTGGTAGCATGAATGGATCTGAGTGGTTTATTTGGATAGAACAGGTTGTTATTCATCTTATTGTTTTAGTGAGTATCATGACGATCAAAGAGGCCTAATTAGCGGTCACTGGGGTATCTCTCTAGTAGTAGATTTTAAGTTGGCCAGTTTATTGAAATGCTGAAAACACAAAGGATATGGGGAATCTCTTTTTAGAGGTTCCTCTCGATATTTCTATAGAGCCTGTTTTCCTTCCTTAAGAAAAAAGCCTATACTGATGAGAAGAGAGGCAAACATGGACGGAAATCTTCGTAAGGACATTAAAATGGGCTTAAAGGTAGCAATTATTCTTAAAATGGATCAGCGTAGTGGCACCCTCACTGATGGAGTGGTTAGGGATATTCTCACAAAATCCCCTAACCATCCCCATGGCATCAAGGTAAGGCTTGAATCTGGTCAGGTTGGACGAGTTGCTAAGATTTATGAAGATACAGAGTAATGGGTACAATATTTTTACTAGAGTAGGGTCTCCTCTATAATCACTCTCATTGCAATCAGAAAAAGGGCCTGGGGGTTTATGTCATTCTTTCAAGTGAGAGGCAATCTACCATAGGAATTCTATTTATTTATGAATAAGGAATAGAAGAAATATAACTCTTCTTTTTCTTTGCATTATAAGGTATATACTACTATTATTA
>CAYZUR010000241.1:0-3612 GCA_964481535.1 uncultured Spirochaetaceae bacterium
CCAGCAGATGAACCATTCAAATATAATAGTTCCTCTAAGACATCTACTGAAGCGCCCTCTAGCACTTCTTGTGAGTTGGTGGCAACTGTATCAAGATGAATATTTCCAATATCAGGGGCAATTTTAACATCTGGTTCATACACCAGAGCCCCGAGAGCGTGAGTCCCTACATAAGACAATCTATCTAAAGGAGAAACTTGAGATGATAAAACTCCCATTGATTGTACATAACGATTGAACAAAAGTCGTCCCCATCCATCAGGAAGGCTATCATTAAAGACCCCCGGCAACCCCTCAAATAAACTATTATCAAAAACAATAACTCCGGGTTTCAAAGGGAGCGTGAAAGGAGAGATTTCGAGACCTTGCTCAATAAACTCAGGCTCATAGGAAAAGTAGATGAGATGATCTTTCAGGGCTAAACGACCAACAGGAGTACTTCCATTTCCAAAATCAATTCCTACGTTGAGAATTTTTACGCTCTTCATGTACGTCTCCCTCTTTTTCGCTTAGGTTTAGTATTATGAGCAATCACTTCATCAATAGAAGAATAGGGAGCTAGTGGTACTTTAGTGGCTTTAACCATCGAATCCAACATTCCTAGTACCATGAGAATTTTCAAAAAAGATTCTAAAGAAATAATTCCTTGTTGTTCACATTTGCGTAATGTTGATAGAGGGACTCCAGATCGTTCAGAAAGTCCCTCTTGAGTAAGGTTCAGATGTAATCTCCCTTCGCGAATATTATTAGCAAGTTCTCGCTGGGCTTCAGATGGCGTCATATATAACATCATTGTATTACTTATCATCATTTTTGATCCTCTACTACCATTATAGTGGTAATTATAGTAAAAAACAACCTGCATATTTCGCATATATTAATCAATGTGGACTTTTCATAAATGTTCCACTCAAGTTTCTTAGACGACTAACTATTTTTTAAGTAAAGCTCAGTATCAATACGATTACTGGGCTTTTTTGTACAAATCCGTAAAATATTGTATTCTTAGATTTAAGAAGAATCAGATACAAGCTACGAGATTACGTTTACAGTTCTTCTGCACCGGGTATATGATAAGAATACCGTATACGTTGAGATCACGCACGGCGATGTTGGAGCCCTCAAACGCTTATTTCGGTATATTCATCACTCGTCTTATTCTTAAAAACGACTAGCCGTTCAACAGCAAACTCATCTAAGCTATATATAGAGTCTAATTGTTATATTATGCTATTAACAAATCTATATATAGCGGTAGTTGGTTTTTTATTGACAACCAGAGAACTAAAAAAAATGGGGTATGACCCTACTTCTTGACAGCTTTTTCACCGATGCAACCATGGGACCATTTCCTAGCTAGATAACTGGTGATACAAGAACTCGTTCAGCCAAGATAGCCCCCAGATCCTATAGGAAAAAACAGAGAGAATAGCTCTTGTATGCACTGGATCACTTGTAGGGCTCTGCTGGAATACACTCCTGTAAAGACGCTTTTCTTCGGCTCCTTCTCAGCTTTCTTGTTTTGGTTGCGTCCAACTCTGACCAACAGAACAAAGTCCACATAAAAGTATCAACAACCCACGTTACTCTTTTTAAGCTTCGTTTTTATCATGAGAGGTTGCCAGTATCTGTTCGCCAACTGCACTGATACGGTACTTTTGGTTGCTGCTCGTAGTTTTTTTGAAACTGTCTTTTCTATAGCTTTGATTTCAAGCGCTGGATGTATATAGGATTTTCAAAAGTGCTCTGGATCCAGAAGACCAAAGGCTTCCTGTAAATCCCTCCGACCCATTTCACCTGTGAGATGTTTTAATAGTTTCATAACTTTTGGGGTAGAAAATGTCACTGTAACACCCAGTTTTGGAACTGATTTCCAAAACGGAGATGGTAATCCATTTTCTAGGCATTTGTGCACCATGAGTACACTACCACGACCAGTTTTTTCCATAAGCCCCCCTAGATACAATACATGGGCGATATCAGGATTGCAAAGAATTGATATATGGCCTTTAAGCAGGCTCTGCTCTATCGCTCCCTCTAGAAACGCACCTTAGTTCCATATCTCCAGGTGATGGGGATACACAGGTCGAGTACCAATAGTCAAAAACTCTTCTGTCAATACGATATCAACATATAAAATGACACTATCTTTGTTTGTTTCTTAACCTTCGGTGGTATTACTATATAAACTCATAATGGAAAGAATACAAAGATTTTATCAATTGTAAACAATTAACGCTTTAACAGAATGAATCACACTTAGAATTCAATGGATTAATCGTACTATATGTAGTACTCTAATGTTGAGGAATATAATATGGTAAATAATATAACTGCAAATGAATTAAAAATTAAAGGTGTTTCAATACTGGAACAGATGACTGCAGATCAGAATGAGGCGATCATCACTGTCAGAGGTAAGAGCAAATATGTTGTTCTTACTATCGATGAGTATAACTATTTAAGAGATTGCGAATTAGAAGCAGCATTGGTTGAATCACAAAAAGATCTTCAAAATGGAGATTTCCATTCGGACTCTATAGAGGAACATGTAAAAAGAATTAAACATGCCTAAACTAATTTTTACTCAAAGCTATGAAAAAAGGGCTAAGAAATTCATCAAGAAACATCCTGATTTACTATCTCAGTATGAGAAGACTTTAAAATTGCTTAAGATAAACCCGAGTCATCCTTCACTACGACTTCATAAATTAGAGGGAAAATTATCAGATTTGTGCAGTGTTTCAATTAATATCAGCTATAGAATCAGTTTGGAATTTACAATTATCGAAGATGAGATAATATTAGTTAATGTTGGTTCTCATAATGAAGTTTACAGCAAATAAATTTCAAATTAAACTAAAGGTTCGTCATACTCCCACCCTATGTTCATAAGCTTCCCACCACCTTATTCAGCTTTGCACCTAATCAAAAGACATAATATTATTTAAAATTTCAATCTCTAGAAAAATATAAAGTCCCATGTTGACTGGATTAGGATACTCTTCTTATCAACTAGACACTCAACAGTGTTTGCAAGCGCCTCAAGCAAAGCCAAGGCAAATATGCTTCTCTCGAGGATGGAGTAGTCCACACTAAAGCCACTTCGAATTTTATTTATATGCTCACGTGTAAAACAGATAGGCTTCACCATATATCAAATCTGAACCAGAAGTAGGGCCGTCGTCTCATCACGAAGGAATCCAAACACTTCCTTCACCTTATTCCTTCTTTTTGCGTATCGCTGCATTGCTACCTGGTCAATGCGATATTTGGCGAACATCATCTCGATTGCAGAGGGATAGTCACCTTTGGAGAGCATCAGGCTCTTGTTTGCAAACAGATCAACAACCAACTTTTCTAAAGGCACCTGATACGACTCGCCGTCTGACTTGGGAGCCTCCGTGACAAGTCGGTCGATGATGATTCCATCATCAGTGCCATAGTGCAGTATCTCTTGGGCTTTTTTGGGTCTCAGCAGTACCCTGCCAGTGCAGAGAACACAAAATCACAACCATCCTTCTCCACCTCAACAAAGATTTGATTGTGTGCCAGTTGGTGATTGAAGAACTCATTGAGCCAAGACAACTCCCAAACCCTATAGGAAAGTAT
>CAYZUR010000242.1:0-3607 GCA_964481535.1 uncultured Spirochaetaceae bacterium
AATCAATTAGTTCAGTTGAATCATATCGCATATCGAGTGACTCTATATCTATTGCCAATAAACTTATTTTTTCACTTAAGAAGGGTTAATCACCTAATTATTCTTATGTTATAACTGCTTTTTCTGATTCATCCAATCAGCAGTAAAATAATAAATAATAAAGGCCGTAGTACTCATGAGCCATGTAAGAGGATGAGCCCAATATACCACCCGAATATCCATAAGGAGGGAAAGGCCAATCTTTATGTACAGAACTCTAACAATGCACCAAAAGACAAGCATCACCATCATTGGAACGATAGATTTTCCAGCGCCTCTAAATAAACCTGCCATCACATGTGATAGAGCAACTGCAAATAAAAAGAGTGATGATATGCGCGACTTCTGAACCCCGTAGGTAATAAGTGACGCATCTTGACTAAATAACCCTACAAAGAAATTTGCTTTAAAATAAAGGAGGATCCCAATAGCTTCAGCAAATACCATTGCAAAAAAGACACCGAATAGGACTCCCTTCTTTACTCTATCATACTCTTTTGCCCCAATGTTTTGACCTGTAAAAGTGGTCATAGCAAGGGCAAAGCTGGTGATAGGGATAAGAGCAAAGCCTTGAATTCTCATAAATGCGCCAGTGCCTGCTATAGCCGCTGCTCCAAAAAGATTGATACTCGATTGAACAAATACATTGGCAAAAGAGGTAACTGAATTCTGAATTCCTGAAGGAATCCCAATTTGTAAGATTTTGCTCACCATTCCCTTATAAAATCGTACCTCTTTAAGTTCTACTTTAAATATTTCATTGGTAGTAAGAAGAAGACGAAATGAGAAAAAGACACTTACAGATTGGCTAATAATTGTCGCAAAAGCAGTACCAGCAATACCCAGATTAAACACTACAACGAATATTATATCGAGTATGATGTTCAAGGTAGCTGCTATCATGAGGAAATAGAGAGGATGTTTACTGTCTCCCACAGCTTGGAGGATACCAGCTGCTGTATTGTAGAGAACTAAGGCACTAATACCACCAAAAAATACTCTCACATAGGTTTTAGCCTCATCAAATACTGTCAAAGGAGTTCCCATCCACGTTAGAATTACAGGAGCAAAAAAATAGCCTATAATAGTTAGTGCAATGCTACTGACTATACTAAATGCAATAGCAGTATGAATTGCTTTTTTTACAGATTCTAAGTCCCCTTTGCCATAATACATAGAAATAACAACACCAGCACCTACAAAGATTCCTTGAACCAATCCTACAAGAAGGAATATAAGAGAAGTAGAAGATGTAATAGCTGCAAGGGCTTCTTTTCCTATAAAGTTTCCGACAACGAGAGAGTCTACAGTATGGTAGAGTTGTTGAAGAAGATTCATAAGAAATATGGGAATCGCAAAGCGGATAATACAACCATAAATGGGGCCACTTACCATAAGATTTGCTTGTTGTTTCATTATGAGAGTACTCTATTGTAATTGAAAATATAATGCAATTGAGATTTCAAAGAAAGGGTAAAATAATGTATTTATATCTAATTCTAGAGAGATATAAAACTTTCAAAATTGTAATTGCAGATACCTTTTTAAGGATATTTCTGGTATTATAGAAAAACGCAATAGGAGAATTATAGTGGCTTTATTTCAAAAATCAGTCGTAAAAAAATACCTATATGAGTTGGACAATTCATTAATAGATAATCGATTTGAACTCCAAAGAAGTTATTTTGGTAATCTAGAAAGGCAAGAAAATATAAGGAATTCAAAAGAAGAACAATTTCAAGAAGGGTTTCTTCGTGAGCTCTTTGTTAATATTTTGGGGTATATAATGAACCCTGAGCCAAAATATAATTTGACAACCGAGCTTAAAAATATCTCGAATAGTAGAAAAACAGATGGAGCCATTCTTGATGCTAGTGGTAGTACTATCGCAGTCATTGAATTAAAGTCAACCAAAACAATTGATTTAGACTCGGTTGAAATACAGGCTTTTGGATACAAGAACTATCACCCCAATTGCAAGTATGTTATCACTTCTAATTTTGAAAAAGTTCGTTTATATATTGAGGATGCAGTTGATTATATTGAATTTGACTTATTTACCTTAACACGTGAACAATTTAAATTGTTATGGCTATGCCTATCCAGTGATACAATTCTTAAAAATTTGCCTTTAGAAATAAAAGTAGCATCCATTACAAAGGAAAAGAATATTTCAAAAATGTTTTACGGGGACTATTCAGCTTTCAGAACGTCCGTCTTTGACAACCTTATAAAAAAAAATCCAGAAAAAAGTAAGCTGCTACTTTTTAAAAAAACACAAAAGCTTCTAGATAGATTCTTATTTATTCTTTTTGGTGAGGACCGACTACTTCTTCCTCCTAACTCAATAAAAATAATTATCGATCAGTGGGAAACATTTCGAGAAATGGATGAGTACATTCCTCTATACTCTCGTTTTAAAAAATACTTCAATTATATGGACAAGGGGTACAAAGGGAAAAAGTATGAAATATTTGCATATAATGGGGGCTTGTTCAAATATGATGAAATTCTTGATACTGTTATAATCGATGATGAAATTTTGTATGAACATACCCAAAAACTTAGCAGTTACAATTTTGATAATGAAGTGGATGTTAATATTCTCGGACATATTTTTGAACAATCTTTGGTTGATATTGAATCTATTCATGCTGAAATCATTGGAACGGTTGTAGCGCAAAAATCTAAGAGAAAAAGAGATGGGATTTTTTATACGCCTAAATATATAACACAGTACATTGTAGAGCATACTTTAGGGCAATTATGCAAAGAAAAACGTAGAGAATTAGAAATTCTTGACGAAGAATATGCGAAAAGCAGGAAAAATCGAAGAAAAAGTACTATTTTGTTTCTCAATCAGAAATTAGCTGATTACAGAGAGTGGTTGCTCTCTTTAACAATATTAGATCCTGCTTGTGGTTCAGGTGCATTTTTAACTGAAGCATTAGGATTCCTACTAACTGAACACCGAAAAATAGATGAACTGCGTGCTGCATTATATGGGGACTCTTTGGTATTTTCAGATATAGCAGAAATAATTTTAGAAAAGAATATATATGGAGTTGATATTAATGAAGAGTCAATTGAAATTGCAAAGCTTTCTCTTTGGTTAAGAACAGCTCAAAAAGGTCGGAAGTTAAATACATTGAGCAAGAATATAAAATGCGGAAATTCCTTAGTCGATAATAAAGAGATTAGTAAAGATAAGGCATTCAACTGGGAAGAACAATTTGAAGAAGTTTTTCAAAGAGGTGGGTTTGATGTCATTATTGGAAATCCTCCATATGGCGCAGATTTTCCAGAAGAACAAAAAGTTTTTTTTGAAAATTATTATGAAACATTTGAGTATCAAGTCAATTCATATGTTTTATTTTATGAGAAAGGTATGCGACTGTTAAAAAAGGATGGAATGTTAGGGTATATTACTCCAGCAACTTTTACTTATCAGCATTATTTTCGTAACCTTCGAAAATTCCTTCAGAAGTTTAGTCATATAGGTATTAGTAAATATTTTTAAACCATCTTTTGCACAGAGTTGGTAGGAACAGCAAAATAAGCTTTAATT
>CAYZUR010000243.1:0-3605 GCA_964481535.1 uncultured Spirochaetaceae bacterium
ACTCTCTTAGGAAATCGGATAACTCGAACAAGAATTGATAAAAATCTCACTCAATCGAATCTTGCAAAACAAGCAGGTATTAGTAAGAGAACTCTAGAGCGTATGGAAAATGGAGAGACAGTGCAACTGACTACCTTTCTTCGTCTACTGCGAGCACTTGAGTTACTAGGTGGAATAGATATTCTCCTTCCTCCCGAGTCCATACGTCCTTTAGAACTAGTGAAGAGGCAAGGGAAAAAGAGGGTAAGGGTTGTTCATTCAAAAAAAGAGAAGAAAAAGCCGATATCTAATGAGTGGAAATGGGGAGATGAATAAATGATAGAAGTAGCAGAAGTTCGTCTTTGGGGAACCCTCGTGGGAGCTGTCGCCCTATCTGATGTGAGAGATGCTTCTAGTTTTGAATACGCTAAAGATTTCCTACAAAGTGGAATTGAATTATCCCCTCTTATGATGCCTTTAGACTCTAATATCTATCGATTCCCACAACTTATAGGAGATTCTTTTCATGGCCTTCCTGGCTTGCTTGCAGATTCTCTCCCTGATCGATTTGGGAATATCCTTATACAGGCGTGGTTGAACCGTCAAGGGAGAACTCTTGCCTCGTTTTCACCCATCGAAAGGCTGTGTTATACAGGAACTCGTGGGATGGGAGCTTTAGAATTCTTTCCCATCATTGGGGAATCAGAAAACATCTCTCAAACATTAGAACTTGATGAGCTCGTCCAATTAGCTTCCCAAGTCCTTAGAGAAAGAAATACTCTTCACTCTTCTCTTTCTAATGAGCAAAGATCAGATACCTTATCAAAAGTGCTCGCAATTGGAACCTCAGCGGGTGGTGCTAGGGCAAAAGCTGTTATCGCTTGGAACCCTCGGACAAAAGAAGTGCGGTCTGGCCAAGTTAAGGCAGATAAAGGATTCGAATATTGGCTACTGAAATTTGATGGAGTGAGTTCTAATAAAGATAAAGAACTGAATGATCCACAAGGGTATGGAGCTATTGAATACGCCTATTACCTGATGGCAAAGAAATCTGGTATAACGATGAATCCATGCCATCTGCTTCAAGAACACGAACGACAGCATTTTATGACAAAGCGATTTGACCGCCTTCCTAATGGGGAGAAGTTGCATATGCAAACTCTCTCAGCACTTGCCCATCTTGATTATAATCAAGCCTCCTCTCATAGCTATGAAGATGCATTTTTAGTCTTGCAGCGTTTGAAGTTATCTAACGAATCAAGAGAAGAACTATTTAGAAGGATGACTTTTAATATCATTGCACGCAACCAGGATGACCATGTGAAGAATATCGCATTCCTTATGGATAAAAAAGGCCAGTGGTCTCTTTCCCCCTCTTATGATGTGTCCTATAATTATCAACCTCAAGGGGCTTGGACTGGGCAACACCAGATGAGTATGAATGGGAAAAGGGACAATTTCACGTTAAAAGACTTTACAGAAATTGCAAAATTTGCACAGATGGTACGAGGGAGAGAGAGCGAAATAGTAAATGAAGTGTGTGAAGCTGTTTCCACTTGGCCTGATATTGCCAGTGAGATTGAGATCAGTAAAGATCGTATACATGAGATTATGAAGAACCTTCGGCTCAATTTACATTTTTAGAGTATAAATATAAATAAGTCGACAAAAATAACGAGTTGTATGATAAATACGGTCATATATCGTCGCAAATGACGGAATATAAGAATGTATAATATTGTAGATATGCTTGTATAAAGGTAACAAAATCTTAAAAAAAGATTCGACTATTTATGAATTGAGATAATTAAAGACAGATAGTTTTTGTTGTGTTATAGTAACTTTGTTCCAAAAGTGGGTATTTGTTTTTTAAAATTCTCCACACAGGATGAGGATATGCAGATATTAAAGGTTCCCCTATAAAGGTATACATCATTTATTTATAAGAAATAAACACCCTACTCAAATGAAGGAGCCTACATTTTTGAAACAAAATATACATACCAGCTTTCAGCCATTGTATCGTATTGCCTATTTATCAACACTAGGAATGCTTATTCTCATTCCTATACAAATTATTGTCTTTGTTATAGCCCCTCCACCTGATACGGTAAAAGGGTTCTTCGAACTCTTTCAGGTAAATATTTTTTTAGGATTATTGAGTTTGGATTTTTTATATATGTTCAACAATATGATTCTAATCATAATCTATCTCTCGCTCTTTGCTCTGTTAAATAAAGAAAGGCCCGTTACGATTCTTATTGCTTTGGTATTTGGCTTAATTGGAGTTGCCTGCTATTATCCATCCAATCCTGCTTTTGAAATGCTAACCTTAAGTAATCAGTATGTTCATTCCCTTGTTGACCAGCAATCGATTTATCTTGCAGCAGGGGAGGCTTTAATGGCAGGGTATAGTGGTTCTTCTTTTAATGCATACTATGTGTTAAGTACGATCTCTTTGTTGCTGTTTTCTTATTCGTTAATTAAAAGCCTAGCGTTCAAAAAACATGTTGGCCTGTGGGGATTAGCTTCTGGAATTTTAATGATTATCCCTTCATCATTTGGCGTCATCGGTATGATCTTCTCTTTACTCTCTCTCATCCCTTGGATGGTCTTTATCTCACTGCTTATGATTAATTTTAAGAAGTTTTCACTACTATCCTAATGCCACGATCCTTTAAATAATAAAAAACCTACTCATTTCTGGGTAGGTTTATCAATCTATATGTAATTTTTAAAGGAGGCTAATTATTTAACATTTATCATTGCTGTGATTGTTCCTGTATAGAAGTCCTCACCACCAGCTTCAGGAAGACCGAAGGAAATGTTTTCAGTTCCAGCAAATTTCACTGATAAGTTAAGAATTCCATAACGAAGGCCTGTTGAATTATCTTTTGTTTTTATTACGTCTGCTCTTTTGATAAGACTAGCTTCAGGTGTAGCATTTTGAGACACAGTTGCTTTGTTTGCTCCTCCAACACTTTCTTGAATTTTTTCAATTTTATTACTGCTTCCCATTGTATAGGTAAGTTGGTAGGGGACAAAATATGTATCTTTTTGTACTGTATATTGGAGAGGAGTGGTTTCAAAAGTAACTCTACTTTGGATAGTGTTTGTAGCATAGATAATATAAGAGCCTACTGGTTGAACAGCATTACTTGTTAAATTTAATCCACTTACTGTGGCATCTTTTCCAATTTCACCTTGGCCTGCTAAAATTGCGTCACTAGATTTATATGTTTCTGTGGTAAATCCATGAAAGAGAATTCCTTTTACTTGAGCGTTAAGGGAGAACTGTGGATTATCAGCTGCGAATAGGGAAGTAGCGATAAGTAGAATTGATAAGGTTAAAATTAATTTTTTCATTTGATGAACTCCTGTTTAATATGTTGCATGTTTTGTTGTAACTTAATTTGATAATAGTCGAACATCTAACATATGTCAATAGAAAATATAAATATTTTTATAAATTTTATAAGATTTGCACAAAAAATTAGATAAATATATATAATATATATATATAATATAGTTAAAATATTATTATAATAATTCATACTTATAACAAAAACATGCCTGATAATATATAATCTATCTAGAATTACAAGATTGTGTGAATTTTATGTCAT
>CAYZUR010000244.1:0-3572 GCA_964481535.1 uncultured Spirochaetaceae bacterium
GATTGCCTTAACTGCCTCAAAATCTCCTGGGCTTGCAATAGCAAATCCTGCTTCTATGACATCAACTTTTAGTAGTTCTAGCTGCTTAGCAAATCGAACCTTTTGTTCAAGGTTCATACTATACCCAGGAGCTTGTTCTCCATCTCGTAATGTTGTGTCAAAGATTGTAATTTGTCGCGCCATTGTTATTCCCTCTCATGTATCTTTTTAAAATTAGTTCTTTTTCAACCAGCTCATTAATTTCCTTAATCTCTTTCCTGTAGTTTCAAGTAAGCTTTCACTCTCAATTCTTCTTTTTGCATTAAAGTAAGGGCGTTTTACTTGGTTTTCAAGGAGCCAGTTACGGGCAAATGTACCATTTTGAATCTCTGTGAGGACGTTTTTCATCTCTTTTTTCGTGTCATCTGTAATAATTCTATCTCCACTTACATAATCTCCATATTCTGCTGTGTCACTAATTGAGTAACGCATGTATGAGAGTCCACCTTGGTTAATAAGGTCTACAATAAGTTTCATTTCATGACAACATTCAAAGTAAGCCATTTCTGGTTGGTAGCCAGCTTCTACTAACGTATCAAATCCTGCTTTAATAAGGGCAGAAACTCCACCACAAAGAATTGCTTGTTCCCCAAAGAGGTCTGTTTCAGTCTCTTCTTTGAATGATGTTTCAAAAATACCAGCTCTTCCAGCTCCAAGTCCTGCAGCATATGCTAGGGCAACTTCTTTTGAGTTTCCTGATGGGTCTTGGTGTACAGCAACAAGAGATGGAACGCCTTTGCCTTCTTGGAACTGACTTCTTACTGTGTGACCAGGTCCTTTAGGAGCTATCATAATAACGTTGACATCAAGGGGGGCAATAACTTGTCCAAAATGAATATTAAAGCCATGAGCAAAAGCGACATAGTTTCCTTTTTTAAGTCCTGGAAGAATATCTGTTTGATAAATAGATCCAGCTTTTTCATCATTGACAAGCATCATAATTACATCGCAAGAAGCAGCTGCTTCTTGCGCAGTTAATACTTTTAAGCCAGCTTCTTCTGCTATAGGCCAAGAAGGAGATCCTTCATACAGTCCAACTGTGACATCAAACCCAGATTCAAGTAGGTTCAAAGCATGTGCATGTCCTTGGCTACCATAGCCAATAATTGCAATTTTCTTGTTTTTCAACACGCTTACATCTACATCGCTTTCATAATACATAGTGCTCATAACGTAATACTCCTTAATTTAGTTCTAAATTTTCTCTTATTTTTTACTCACCATTGCTTGTGAGCCTCTTTCCATAGCAGTAATTCCAGTTCGAACAAGTTCAGTAATACCATAGGGTGTGACAAGGTGTAAGAATGTAGAGACTTTGTCTGCATTTCCTGTGATACGCATTGTGAGAGTGCTCTCTGTTACATCCATTATTTTTGCTTTATAAATTTCAGAGAGTTCTACAACAGCAGCTCTTGTTTTGGGGGTAGTGCTTACTTTGACAAGAACAAGTTCTGTTTGAATAGATCCTTGCAAGGTGAGTTCTACTACACTTTTCACATCGTGAAGTTTTTCTACTTGTTTTTCGATTTGTTCAACAATTTGTCGGTCCCCTGTAACAACGATAGTAATTCTACTTATCTCTTTTGTTTCGGTTTCCCCTACTGATAAACTGTCAATATTGTATCCACGACGACTGAATAAGCCAACAACACGAGATAAAACTCCAGGTTGGTTATTTACTAAAATTCCAAGTGTATAACGATCCATATGCTACTCCTCTTTCGTCAGTAATAAGGTGCGCTTTGTCTTTCTTACGATACACCAAAACGCCGTGAAGGAGATTCCCCCACGGCTGCACCAGTAATGGTATACCGTGGTTTAGAGAATAATTAGTACTACTAGAATAATTGCAGATAGGATAGAGGTGATTATATGTTTGGATTGTGAAAGAGATATTACACCAAGAGTAAAAGAGTAGTGGTGGTTATTAATGTTCTTTTCGTATTCTGCCATTTTCAAAACAGGCACCTCATAATCATAGATTGTTTTTGTTTTATACATCTATCGTATAAATGTCAACAGCTAAAGTCTCATTTAGTTAAATATTTATGCACAATTTATACAAAAGATGTGTATATTGGTAGTTTTGACTCAATTTCTCATATATTTATATAGATTGATGATAAAAGTTTAGCTACAATCAAGGACTATGAATAGCAAAATACACATAAAGAAATTTTCTATCCACTTTTCTTCTCTCTTTTCGAGACTCCTAGTCTATGTTCTTATTGTTATGCTCATTCCATTGATTATTCTTGTTTTCTCGTATCTTGCTCTTGGATCTAATGTCTTACGTAATACGCTCACCACACAAAGTGAAAACACTATTGCACTTGCGTCAAACAGGATGCAATCTCTCATAGATGAATACCGCTATAAAACATATCTCATTAGTACAGATGAAGAGGTAAAAGAGGTAATTATCGAGAAGAAAGAGGCAAGTGGCCCTTTATATGAGAAGCTTTTTTCAATCATGAGTGGTGATACCTATCTTGCCACAGCAAGTGCTATTTCAAAAGATGGAAAAGTTCGTCTCTCTACTCATTTATTTCCAACCCAATACGATGTGAGATACTTTAGCAATGATACTACTCCTTTCTTTGAAGTAGATCGCTTGAGTGAAAAGAATGCTTCAATTATAACCACACAATATCGCTATCTTACCCAAACCAACTCTCTTGTATTACTTAATATCCTTAGGGCTATTAGGGATGAGTTCAATGAAATTATGGGCTATGTTGCCCTCGATATCCACCAAGAAGCATTTGAAGAGGTGACCCAAGGGTTAGGTTTTTCTGATCTATTACTTATCGATAGTGATAATTATAGGGTGAGTTCTCTTTTTAATGTAGAAAAGAATGGAGCCTTTTCTCTCTTTCCTTCCTTAGAAGATGTCTCATTCCCCCTCTCATCTACCTCTTTTGCTAACAAAGGATCTATTGTTTCAATACAAAATAGTGACTTACCCATTGGTCTTTAGCCGATGGGTAAGTCACCATGATTGTTACTATCTACTCTTTTATCTCGACTCTTTATATGAAATATAGAATGTTTTCAACTTTTTCATAGTTTGTTCACTAAGAACATGTTCCATTCTACACGCCTCTTTTTGGGCAATATCAGAATCAACCTTAATTATTTCTATAAGAAATTTGGTAAGGAATGTGTGGCGACTATAGATTTCTGTTCCCGTCTCTCTCCCTTTATCAGTGAGGCAGATTATTCCATAGGGAATATGAGTAATATAGCCATGTTCTTCTAACATCTTCATTGCTCTTGAGACACTTGGCTTACTCACCTTTAAAAAGTTAGCTACATCGACTGGACGGACACTTTCCATCTCCAACTCAAGAGCAACTATTGCTTCTAGATAATCTTCTCCTGACTCGTACACAAATCTCCCTCCACATAGAAATAGAATAAGCATCGATACTTGTTGTCTTAGGTTATAAGATAGTCTCCATCTTTTATCCACCCCTTTTTTCTCATGAAATTTGATATAAGAAAAGAAAGAAGAGCGGGAATGAGAAAAT
>CAYZUR010000245.1:0-3568 GCA_964481535.1 uncultured Spirochaetaceae bacterium
TTAAGATATTTCCATCAATTTATGATGCTACCCACTCAAAACAGCGAAAGGCCATAAAAACATATTTGTGTTGTATGTTTAAAGGTAATTTACTTGACACTTCTATACAATATTACGTACCCTTTATAGCATAAACCACATATAAGAGGAGAAAAAAAGTATGAAAAAACTAAGCATAATTGCTTTAGCTTTAATGGTATTAATTATTGGAGGCCTCTTTGCTAGCGGAGAAGCTGAAAGTGATGTAACGACAATCGTTTTCGGTGATGTTTCGTGGGATTCTGTCCAAGTACACAATAGGATAATGGCCTTCATAATAGAAAACGGTTTAACGGGGTATATAGCAGACTATATACCTGGTAACACCCTTCCAATTCTTAACGGATTGCAACAGGGCGACTTAGATGTTGATATGGAATCATGGCATTCCAACTTCCCAGAAGTTTACAAAAAAAGTATTGCATCAGGAGATATTGTTGACCTCGGTCCCAATATGCCAGACGCACCACAAGGGTGGTGGATTCCTCGCTATTTAGTTGAAGGACCAAATGCACCAGCTCCAGATTTGAAAAGTGTAGCAGATTTAGCTAAATATGCTTCTCTCTTTCCAGATCCAGAAGATCCTTCAAAAGGTATTATCTTAGGTGGAGTAGCTGGTTGGTCACAAATGAAAATCAGTCAACAGATTTTTGATGATAATAACTTAGGTGAAACGTTCAATCTTGCAATCACCGGTAGTGATACAGCATTAGCTGGTACTATGGTCGGCTCTTTCAAGAAAAAGGAACCTTGGGTAGGATATTACTGGGCACCAACAGCAGTTCTTGGACGACTTGATATGATTCGTCTTAAAGGAAGTGAATATGACCCAGCCCTTGTAAACGTACTTGTACACAAGAGCATGATTACCAAAGCTCCAGATATTGTAGAAATTCTTAAAGCTTATTCAACAACAGTTGCTGAAAATAATGAATTCTTAGCAAAAATGGACGAAAACGGATGGTCAACTCAAGAAACTGCAATCTGGTTCCTTAACAATAAAGAAGCTGTTTGGACAAAATGGGTTTCTAGCAGCGTCGCAACTAAAGTAAAGAGTGCCCTAAAAGCACTATAAGAGGATATGAATGGCAGAAGAAAATAATACACAAATCGTCATCAAAAACTTATGGAAGATATATGGAAAAGACACGAAACGGGTGTTTCAAAAGAATCTTCGAGATAAGAGTAAAGATGAAATTCAAAATGAAACTGGTTGTATTGTTGGATTGCGTGATATCAACTTAGAAATTAAAAAAGGAGAGTTCTATATTCTTATGGGACTCTCCGGTAGTGGAAAATCTACCCTCATAAGAGCCCTTATTAGACTAATTAAGACTACTAAGGGATTTATTGAGATAAATGGTGAAGATATTACCAAAATGACTACAGATCAGCTCATGAAGTTTAGAAGAAAGACATATGGGATGGTATTCCAACATTATGGCCTTCTTCCTCACATGACGGTCCTTGATAACGCAGCTTATGGATTAAAAATCAAAGGCATCTCTAAAGAAGATCGTTATAAGAAAGCACAAGAAGTCTTAGAGACTGTTGGCTTGAAAGGATGGGAAGATTACTATCCAACAAGCTTATCAGGGGGGATGCAGCAGCGTGTAGGGCTTGCCCGCGCATTAGCTAATGAACCTGAAATACTCTTAATGGATGAACCTTTTAGTGGACTCGATCCACTCATTAGAAGACAAATGCAGGATGAATTGGTTGAATTACAATCTAGTCTTCAAAAAACCATCATCTTTGTCACTCATGATTTGCATGAAGCCCTAAAATTAGGGGATAGGATTGCCATTATGCGTAACGGAGAAGTTGTTCAAATTGGGACACCAGAAGATATTGTAACTAACCCTGCAGATGAATATGTAAGTGAATTTGTTCAAGATGCTTCTCCCGCTAAAGTATTAACAGCTGGAAGTATTATGAGTGATATTCCTGTAACTACCTATTCATGGGAGGGGCCAAAGACAGCCCTTACACTAATGAAGAGGCAGAAGAAAAAGATGGGATATGTTGTTAACCAAAAACAAACATTCTTAGGAATTATTACAGCAAAAGAACTTGAAAGATTGTTAAGCCTTGAAGAGAAATTTAAAACTATTCCTGTATCTTCAATTGTAAAAATTGAATCTGTACATCCAGCGGCAATTATTGAAGAGTTGTTTACCATAGCACCAAAAAATCATTATGCAATTCCTGTAGTAGATGAAAAAAATAGACTAGTAGGAATAATTACAAATGATGCTATCTTCGACTCTATTTCTGTAGATGGAGGTATAAGTGAATAAATTTCCTGAAATATTTGAAATTCCATTGGCACAAGGTATCGATAATTTGATGGACTGGTTATTAACATACCTAGATGGGTTCTTTGATGTAATTGGTTTTATTATTTTACGAGTAGTTATGGCCTTTGAAGATTTGTTTTTATTTATTCCCTGGTTTGTTATTATCCTTTTAGTAGGACTTGCAGGCTGGAAATTGATAAGAAGTGTTAAAACAGGCATTCTTTTTATGATCCTTTTGACTATCATAGGATTATTTGGATATTGGGATTTATCTATGCAAACTCTTGCTCTTGTTATTTCATCTGTAGTGTTTGCCCTTCTGATAGGGCTTCCTATGGGTATTCTCATGGCGAGAAATAACCGAGCAGAGAAAATACTTAAACCTATATTAGATGCAATGCAGACAATGCCTTCATTCGTTTATCTAATTCCAGCTCTCATGTTTTTTGGGATGGGGAAAGTACCATCAATGTTTGCAACCATTATCTATGCAGTACCACCAGTAATTAGACTTACCAATGTAGGGATTAGAACTGTAGATGTTGAAGCTGTAGAAGCCGCAAAAGCTTTTGGAGCAACATCTCGTCAAATATTATTTGATGTTCAACTCCCACTAGCAAAGCCTTCTATAATGGTTGGAATTAACCAAACTACAATGATGGCACTTGCTATGGTAGTTATTGGTTCTATGATTGGAGCGAAAGGTCTTGGTATGGAAGTACTTCTTGCAATTGGACGAATTGAAGTTGGTCGAGGATTTGAAGCAGGGATCTCTATTGTATTCTTAGCTATCATCATTGACCGAATCACTCACTCCTTTAGTGAAAAGAAACCTAAGGTAGAAAAGAAATCAAAAGTTGAAAAGAGACCTAAGGTAGAAAAGAAATAGATTTTACATACATAGATTGCTACTAATTAATGCACACCCTTTATGATATTGGGTGTGCTTCTTTAATGTATCTGCTCTCTTGACTTACTTGTATGTGTTCAATAGAATTCAAATTCTTAACGTACATATAACACACACTCCTTTTCTTGAATTGGAGAAAACTTAAGGATCCATCAATGAAATCTATTACCGCAGATCTTTCTCTTTTAGTTACAGGGGTTATATGGGGTAGTGGATTCATTGCAACTCATAGTGCAATAGAGGCAGGTTTTTCAACCTCTACAATATTGCTTTTTAGATTCTCTATCGCTTCTGTTGCGATATTTCTTATTGCCTATAA
>CAYZUR010000246.1:0-3563 GCA_964481535.1 uncultured Spirochaetaceae bacterium
TTAATAATGTCATGCCCTTCTTTATTAAATTGGGAAGCGAGCATTTTCTCCGCAAGAGCCATACCAACAGCATTAGCTAATCCTTGTCCTAGAGGTCCTGTTGTAGTTTCAACACCAACTGTTACACCATACTCTGGGTGACCTGCTGTTTTAGAATGAAGTTGTCTAAATTGTTTTAATTCTTCAAGTGGTAAATCATATCCAGTTAAGTGGAGCAATGAATACAATAACATCGAACCATGTCCATTAGAGAGGACAAAACGGTCTCTATTAGCCCATGAAGGGTTTGTAGGGTTGTGTTTCATTACACGTCTAAATACCACTTCTGCGATATCAGCCATACCCATTGGTGCACCAGGGTGCCCACTTGCAGCTTTTTGAACTGCATCCATGCTTAAAATTCTTACTGCATTTGCTAAGGTTCTGTTATCCATCATAATCTCCCATTACTTATATATATGTACGTTCTATTAATGCTTTTTTTTACATAGAATACCCATTGGTAGTTTATTATGAACACACAATAAGGTCAACGAATAGGGATGAGGTTTAATGATTGATTAGATAAATACTCTAATCAGAATGAAAACCTGAACATGTTCAGGCTCTCATTTTGTGTTATTCAGTGTTATCTCTTGTATTATTGTTTGTACTTAGCTTATTATTTTATCAGCAAATTTTGCATGTATGATAAGAACAGCTGCTATGAGGGGAAGTGTAGAAATTGAATAGTTTCCGACCTTAAATGAGTAGAATCGAATGTGTAATAGTAAAGAATGGCTTATTGATAGTCTTTTATTCATCTTCTTAATTTCCCTTTGTTTATATCAATTAAACCACTATAGAGTATAAGTGTTACAAATTATAGGACGATTTTTTTCCTGAAAAGAGGTGCCTTGAGGTAATTACTATCATATTCCTAGCTTCAACAAAAAGATATTTTTTATATAAATTCTAGGAATATAGAGAGAAGCATGACACTCTTTTTCATCTTTAGATACATCATAAGTAGCTCGTAATCCAGCAAGGCCACTACTAGCTACTTTTGGGGTCTGTTTCATAGATGTGAGAGAATTCTATCATTAATTATCTTCTATTGAGAGAGAGTAGATAGTGGTGTGAACAAACCCTTTCTTCTCATCATAAATGGTAGAAGGAAAGGATGGTTGATTCACTGCATCAGGGTAATGCTGTGTTTCTAAACAAAATCCACTATGCTTTTCATAGGGTTCTCCATCTGGGTTTTTATCAGATCCATCTAAGAAATTTCCACTGTAGAACTGCACAGATTCCATACTTGTATAGACCTTCATTACTCTTTTACTCGTATTGTCTTTCACTATAGCAATGGGAATAGTGAGACAACTCCCCTCTTTTGCTATCATACAGTGATCATACCCACCACTTTGAGCAATATCTCTAATGATGGGTTTCGCTGTTGTAAAGTCAAATGGAGTATGTGCTACAGGAGCAATAACACCAGTGGGGATGAGATGTTCATTTACGGGTAAGTATCTGTCACAATTAAGAAATAGATGGTGATCAAGAATATCTTTTTTTCCTCTAAGATTAAAATATGCATGATTTGTAAGGTTAATAGGAGTTCTTTTATCAACATCCGCTGCATAGGAGATAGTTACATCTCCGTTATGAGAGAGAGAATAGGTAACACAGAGGCTCATCTTTCCAGGAAAGCCCATATCACCATCTACGCTCTCTAAAGAGAGGAGGAGAGTCGGATTCTTTTCTTTATCATCTACCTTTGCATCAAAGATGCGTCGGTTGAACCCATTAAATCCTCCATGGAGAGTTTGCTTTTTATGATCATTTTTATCTAATGAATACTCTTTTCCATTTAACGTAAAATGAGCATCTGCGATTCTATTTGCTACCCTTCCAATAATTGCTCCAAAGTAGGTAGTATTCTCTTCATATTCACCTAAGGTCTTATATGAAAGGACTACATTAGCAACTTCCCCATCTTTGTCTGGAGCATGTAAGGCGATGAGTGTCCCCCCATACGTACTAATTGTTGCAGAAAAAAGACCATTTGTTAGTGTGTACAGATAGGCTTCTTTACCATCTTTTGTAGTTCCATGAAGGGTTTTTGTAATCATAGCATCCTCATTGTATTATCGTTCTTTTACAAGATCATAAGTAGATATGACTTCATTATCTCAGCACAGCTGTTATCATGAATTCTTACTACAGTCATCTCTCTTTTTGCACTATCAGGAGAATCAGAAGCATGAGCTGTATTCACCATCACATTACTTCCAAATTCACGTCTAATGGTTCCACCTGGCGCTTTAAGTGGATCTGTTGGCCCTAATACATCTCTGATTTTTTGAATTGCGTTTTCTCCTTCATAAATAAGGATCATACACTTCACACTTCCTGGATGATTTAATTCTTCTAAAGGACATACAGATGGGCGTGTTCCACTCATAAATTCTACAATCTGTTCAAACTGATCTACAGCATATTCAACACCAACAGATACTGTTAATGCTTTTTCTACATCATGAGATAATTTCATTTGGAAATGATTTTCAAGATGCTCCTTTGCTTTACGAGCAAAGATTGGGGCTAATTTTTCTTTTAAGACATTTTTTACTGCCCCGTAGAAATCGAGTCCTTCAGCAACACTCATCCTGTGAACCTTCACCCCAACAATACGAAGACCTGTTCTACTAAACATGTCAATAATGGTTCCAGGTTTACTTGAAGCATACTTCCAGTTATCTGGTTTAATAATAACAAGAGATCGTTCAACTAAATCTGGGTGAGGATAAACTACGTTTTCAACAATATTTTGTTCATCTGGAAGCCATTTAGCAAAAAGTGCAAGATGGGCATCTGCAGTTGATTGCAAACGAGGGGTAAGGACTGCAGGTTCAAAGTAAGTAATATCATTAGGATCATCTTTAGAGATGATGAGGTCTGCATAGGTGTCACGAATATTTTCTCCAGTGAGGAGTTCAATATTGCGTCGTTCAGGATGGAGTGGTCCACAGAGAATACTTAATTTCTCACAGGCATTTGCTCCTCTAAAGACTAATAAGAGCGATCTATGTCGTCTACCCATTGATGGGGCGAGATTCTTCTCTACATACGAGGCAAGTAGCTCATTTGCGACTCCTGTATCACCATCCTCTATAGACCTGATAATCTGTGCATAATCATCTACAAATTGTTGATCTGGAGCTATCATCTGTGCCCCTACAAGTTCAACATCAGACCGCGATAATAGACGTGCCAAGACCCCACCAGTTCGACTTTTTGCAATGGTGTAGGGTGTTACTAAAACGTATGAAAGTGAATGTTCCATAATAAAAGAGCTCCTTAGATAGTAGAAAATACCTGTCCCCACTATATATAATGAAACACAAAATGTCCATCAAAGATTGTATTTCTTTCCCTATTAACGATATGAATTTTTACTCTTGGTGCGCCATTGTGTGGGAGAACACCCTTGTTCTCTTTTAAACATTGCGTAAAACCGTTGACTTGTATTGAACCCACTTTCAACAGCAATACTCTCTATTGTGGCATCACTCTCT
>CAYZUR010000247.1:0-3550 GCA_964481535.1 uncultured Spirochaetaceae bacterium
AAAGATTAAAGCACAGGCTAAGGAAATTGATTATCTCAAAGATAAAGTCACTTTTCTTGAAAATCTCAACACTTTACTAAAAGAGAAAACTGGTAACATAAAAAAAAAGAGATTTTTGCAGCAATCGAACAGAGTATCAAATCAGGAAGAAGAAACGTGAGACGCCTATGTGCTATTGGTGATGTTTCTCGTGGTGGTTATTATAAGTACCTCCTCAACGATTCTCCAAAACAACTAGAAGATCAAGAGATTAGTAATACTATTTTAATTCTCCAGAGAACCCATTATTTCAGCATTGGTTATCGTAAGATGGGAATCTTAGTAGAAAAAGAAACTGGTCAGAAATATGGGATTAAGCGTATTAGACGTATCATGAAGGAGAATAACCTACAATCGACAGTGAGAGCTAAGAAGTTTTCTGATGAGGTGTATGCACGGAGAAGGAAGATGAAAGAAGATCTTCCCTCAGATCTTATTCACAGAAACTTCTTTGCACTAGAGCCTTATAAGCTCTTTGTAGAAGACATCACATACTTGCCTTGTTTAGAACAAACAATGTACCTCAATTCTATAGCAGACCTATTCAATGGCGAACTCGTTGCATTTAAAATCTCAGATTCGATCAATTCTAAGCTTTGCACGGATACAGTTATAGAATTAGCAGAAGTAATAGGCCCTACTGAAGGAGTTGTTCTTCATTGTGATAATGGATCTACCTACCTCTCGTATGCTTACAGAGAGTTGCTTAAGGAGCTCCACATAAGAATGAGTCTTGGTTACACAGGCATCTGTTATGACAATGCGTCCATGGAATCTCTTAATGGCATTATTAAAACAGAATGCTTATATAACAGATTTGGGAAGACCCAAGTCAAAAACAAAAAGATTGCTAAGAAAGATATTCTTGCTGCAGTAATTGAATTCATTGATTTCTATAACGCAACTCGACCTAAGGAAAGATTAGGATTTCTTTCACCTTTAGAGTTTAGATTACAAAATCCAAAAGGCACCTACCCTGTAGTAATAGAGAATAGAAGAAAAAAGGAACTGGCCAAAAGAAGTATCTACATTGAAGGATTGACTTCCCGAAAGGATAGGTAGAGAATGTGAATGAACAGAAGTGAAAACCTTCATGGTAGCAGACTTCTAAAAAGTGTCTCCTTAAGGAGATTTAGATACTAAAAGGTGTCTACAAGATGGCTTCCTGTTCTTCTAAAAGTGTCAACCTAAAGGGCATCATATCAGAGGCATATGAAAATGCTCTTAATATAGAATTGAAAAGTGTTGAGTTTTATACAGAACAGAGAGATAAGCTTACAGATGAAAAAGAGAAAAAGGTCTTAGACATTATTATTAGAGAAGAGAAACGTCACTATGAATTACTTGATACTATTATTGTTATGGTGAATCGACCTACTTCTTGGGTAGAAGATGCAGAGTTTGGGGCAAGAGAACCCTATTAACCGATAGAAAAAAGAGAGACTAATCAATGATTCTAAATCAAAAGGAGCTAATGGAAGCTTCGCAGAGGTTTTCTGCTAGTTATTATAGAAAACCGGATAGCACGAATACAGATAAAAATATAATTTATATTATGTATTCAACTGAAGATCTTAGGCTTGTTGAAGGTCTTGCAGTTACTATCACTGAAATTATTGGGCGTATAAATCTATCCTGGCAATAAGGATATGATTTAAAATCTCTTCAATTAGATAGGGCTTATGATATTAAAGAGAAAATCACTTCTTCTTGTGCTGTAATATTTTTAGCGACCTATAAATTGATGCACGATAATAATATATTGAATCTTCTCGAATTTTCAACGGATATTGATAAAAAAACCTATATCTTCCCTACATCTTTTGAAGGGAAGGAGTATGGAGCTTCATTTTCACAGAAATATCGGATGATGTATATTGAGCAAATTAGAGGCACAAGTAGGAAAAACTTGAAAGTAAAAATTCCTGGCACTAAGAATCTTATGTATACAATATTGAGTGAAGAGCAGCTACGATGAAGAAAAGGGGGGAGTGGATGATAGGAATATTGAAAGAAAGACTTTTTACTGATCGTCTTACTCTCACCTCCCCTTATGCAGAAGATAGTGAAAAGCTCCTAACATTCCATGTTCATAACAGAGAGTTTCATGCTCCTTTTGAATATAAAAAACAGAATGATTTTTATACGCCAGGCAGTATCAAGAAGCTATTGCAACAACAAATACATGAAAAAGATGCTAAAAGAGGCCTCTATTTTACCCTTTCACTGAAAGGGAGTGAAGAAGTAATAGGGTCAATATCATGCTCAAATATTGTCTGGGGCCCGTTTTGTTCTACATTCTTAGGGTATCGCCTATCACACAATTCAATTAATCACGGATACATGAGTGAGGCATTAGCTTCTGTTATAGATTTTGGATGTAGCACCTACAACCTTCACCGTTTTGAAGCAAACATTATGCCAGGAAATCATCCTTCAATACATCTTGTGGAGTCTTTGGGATTTAGGCATGAAGGCTACTCACCAGCTTATCTGTATATAGATGGTGGATGGGAAGGACATAATCATTATGTCTATATTAATCCAAACTGGAAACTATGAAGGTCTTATCCCCCAATAGATAATTTTATCGATGCTGAAAAAATATATTTTTACATAAAAAACTCTTTACTCTCTCTATTTATTACCAAAACTATTCACTACGATAAATTCATGGTATATATATACAATACGTGATTCACAAGGGGGCTACATGGATACTACTACTAAGCAATTATTGAGTGCAAAGATCATCCCTATGATAAAAGATGTTTCATATTCTGATGGCGAAGAACTTATTAAAGCCCTTATCTTAGGGGGAATTGAAGCAATAAATATTTCTCAGCAGAGTGATGACGGTCTTGAACTCCTTCGTTCTCTTAGTGCTAATTATCCCAATCTCTTATGTGGTGGTGGGAATGTTAAAACTATAGGAGAAGCTCGAAATGCGATTGAAGCAGGTGCTAAGTTTATTTTATCACCTTTATTTGACCCCGCTATGGTCGAATTATGCCAGAATAACGGTATTCCTATATATCCTGTAATTACCGATAGTACTGTTGCCGTAGAGTATGGTCTTGAGACAGTAGGCCTTTATCCTATAGATAAACTTGGTGGCCTAGAAGTGGCTGAAAAATTGTATCAACAAGCTGGAATTACAAGCATTGTAGCAGGTGGAATTACCGATGAGACTGTTCACTTGTATGTGTCATCTACGGCCGTGATAGCTGCCACAGGAAGTTGGATGATAAACATAGAACATCTAAAAAGTAAATCCTTTGATAAAATTGCCATTGCATGTCAAAAAACGCTTCTTATAGCAGATATGTAACAAATATCTTTTTTTTATATCATAATGTATACTCCTCTTTAAAAAAATATAATCATTATAAAAATGTTTTAAGTCTTATACATCTGTATTGCAGTTTAAAACGTACAGTTTTGAACTCTTTATATTGTAGCCCGAAAATGGATTTTTCCTCCTCCCTTAGAAAACACAGGTAAATCTGGT
>CAYZUR010000248.1:0-3534 GCA_964481535.1 uncultured Spirochaetaceae bacterium
GTATACTACCTTTTTTCAATAATTCAAAGTACTATTATTTATGTCGTTACATATATACTTAAATCAAATAAGCAACCTTGGAGGTGTTAATGCCCTTACTCTATTACGTACAGAATGCAATTACTGGTATTATACTGGTATCCCTCATCCTCTTTTATGTACTAGGTCGAGGTGGACGACGTCAAGCTCAAGATTCTTTATTTGTTGCTTTGTTAGTTTCAACGTTTATAATAATAGTGTTTGAGTTCTTTGTTGATGTCTTTTCGGGAAGCTCTTTTTATGGGTCACGGTTTTTAATTATCTTTTCTACCTACGTGTTTTATATAATTAATCCATTTCCTAGTGTGTTCTATTTCTTATATCTTAATCAGTTACGTATGCGTTGGGCAAGAATTCCTCGGGCCATCGGAGTGTTAGCGTTTACTCCTGCGATATTAGGCTTAGTCCTTACTACAGTCAGTCTTTTTAATGGAATGATTTATTCTATCGATGCAAACAATGTGTACCATCGAGGAAGTTATTTTTATCTCATAGTTATTGCTGATTTGTTATGTTTCGTGTTTGGAGTAATATATTTAATATACTATCGTGCAAGTTTTAAAAAGAGAGACTTTTCTCTTTTTATATTCTTCCCTATCCCTGTTCTTATAGGTGCTGTGTTACAAGCTACCTATTACGGTGTAGAACTAACGGGGTTAAGTTTGGCAATAACATTGTTGATTGTCTATCTCCAAATGCAAAACTCTCAAGCTAATAAAGACTACCTAACGCTACTTTACAACCGTGGGATTAGCGAAACATACCTACAACACCTTCTTCTAAATAAGAAGAGAAAGTGGGTTATTGGGGGTGTGATGATGGATATTAATAATTTTAAACATATTAATGATCAGTATGGGCACGATCTTGGTGATAGAAGCTTGCGTTATATTTCTACAATACTCACAGAAAGTTTTAAAAATAAATGGTTCATTGGTCGCTATGGAGGTGATGAATTTATCCTTTTTAAAGGAATGAGCTCTGCAGAAGAGATTAAAAAAGAACTCACTAATTTTGAGGAACATATATTACACTTCAACGAATCAGGAAATTTACCCTTTTCTCTAAGTATTAGCATGGGATATGCATCGTTAGCACCTTTAGATGATATGGATGCACCAACCTTCATAAAATTGCTTGATAGTCTCATGTATGATAATAAGCGAGCGTATCATGCGGCTAATAAGAAAAAAACTGTTATAGATCCTGTTGTTGAGAGGTAGATAAGGAGAATTATTCTTATTCGAGCTAGTGTAATTATCAATTTTCCATCTTTTTATGAGCTCAATTAGAAAATACGTTATACTATATATCTTCGATTGAAAGAAATGTAACTTTTCCTCTTGCTGTTGTCAAAAAAAGAGCATCTCTTAATAGATTGACGAAAAATACCTAATACAGTAGTCTTTTGATAGGGAATGGAGTTCTCCCCTGATTAACAACCTAAACCGCTTATATAGCTGATGACTCCTGCGAGATGATTTCGCAGGTGAATTGGCTTTTTTTATTGCCTGCGTAAAAATTAGGAGATTACTTATATGCTATTATCACTTGCGCTAATTTTCTTAAGTGGGATGATACTTGGAAAAGTTTTCGAGACACTTAAACTTCCAAAGTTACTTGGAATGCTATTAACTGGCATTTTGCTGGGTCCCTACATGTTGAATGTGCTTGCTCCTTCAATCTTGAATATTTCTACAGACTTGAGGCAGATTGCTTTAATTATCATTTTAACACGAGCCGGGCTTAATCTTGATATCAAAGATTTAAAAAAGGTGGGCCGACCAGCCATACTCATGGGCTTTATACCTGCTTGTTTTGAGATCATTAGTATCGTGATCTTTGCACCTATGCTTTTGGGGGTAACTGTATTAGAAGCTGCTATAATGGGAACAGTTGTTGCAGCTGTCTCTCCTGCAGTCATTGTTCCCAAAATGCTTAAATTCATGGAAAGTGGATATGGGAGAAATAAAAGCATTCCTCAAATGGTAATGGCGGGGGCTTCAGTAGATGATGTATTTGTCATTGTTCTTTTTACAGCTTTTACTGGACTCGCACAAAGTGGAACCATTACGCCAATACATTTTCTCACTATTCCTACGTCAATTATTTTTGGCTTATTAGGAGGAGTTGTAGCAGGACTGGCTTTGTCGCTGTTATTCTCCAAAATACATATGAGAGATACTGGGAAAGTGATAATTATTCTTTCAATTGCGTTTTTACTTGTTTCTTTGGAACACGTGATGAGTGGGGTAATAGGCTTTTCTGGCCTGCTTGCAGTAATGGCACTTGGGGCATCTCTTCAACAAAAAAAATACGAAGTATCAAAGCGCCTTGCAGGAAAATTCTCTAAGCTATGGGTCGCAGCAGAAGTGCTTCTTTTTGTTCTCGTAGGAGCTACTGTCAATATTAGTTATGCATTGAATGCAGGACCTTTAGCCATTGCACTCATTATTGGCGCCTTATTGTTTCGAATGATAGGAGTATTTGCTTCTCTTATTAAAACCCGTCTTAATAAAAAGGAACGAGTTTTTACGGCTTTTTCCTATATACCAAAAGCTACTGTGCAAGCAGCTATTGGTGGATTGCCTTTAGCAATGGGCCTTCCTTGTGGAGAAATTGTTCTCACTGTTGCAGTCCTTTCCATTATTATTACTGCTCCTGTTGGTGCTTTCCTTATAGATGTGACTCATAAGAAGCTCCTGGTCAAGGACAAAGACTACATGCATGAAATTGTATAATTCTAACATAGATAGGTAGCAGATATCTATGAGGTTTTTAGGCTCGAGACTATTATAACTTTATAGTGTATTTACCCACGACAAGACCTTTTTTTTATCTTCTTCATTTGGATGAGAAAGCCGTATGAGTCCCATGCCCCTACCAAAGCATTTCATATAGTTGTCTTCAAGTTTTATCCCTTTCTCACTCAATGCATTCTTTACTTCATTAAATGCAGCTTTGTCAGAGGATCCTCTGCCAAACCATGTTAAAAAGAGATAGAATTTTGTATTCGAATTGATCGTGTCTTTTTCGATACTATGCATCCATGTTAAAATATTTTTATGAACATGATTCATATGTATACCTGAAGCCAATATAATTGCATCATAGTGTGGCAAATCATATTTTGCTTTTTCCGTTACAACTTTAAGATCAGCAGCATCTGTATTACTTGATACATAACTACATACTTTATATGTATTCCCGTATTCTTTTGGACATACAATCAGTTTTTTCATTTGCTTCTCCTTATCTTAATATCCAACTAGTTTAATGACAATATATTAAGGTGATTAGGGTAGGGTTATCAACTTTCATAGCATAGGATGAAAAAAAAATTACATTTGATTCTCCCATAACCAACAATGTTTTAATACATTTAGAAGATGGATAAGATTCCTTTACAATGAGGTGTTCTGCTACATAGAGTTTGAGTTGAAAAACAATTAATACATTAGATTTCCTTCTCTCAGTATTTTTTGAATATCATTT
>CAYZUR010000249.1:0-3533 GCA_964481535.1 uncultured Spirochaetaceae bacterium
CACTAGAATTGACAAGAGCAGCTTCTGGAGCACTGATGTATCGTGTTCCAGTAGAGATCATCGTTTGAGAAAATGGGATAACAAAAAGTCCAAGAATTGCGAGTGGAATAAGAGATTCACTTGGAATTCCTATATCACCTTTAGATAAAATAAGTGCAAGAAGAGACCCTGTAATACCACCAATGATAACAAGAGCCATACGAGACATGCTCTTATGTTTTCTCATAAAAGAGAGGTTCGACCCAAGAAATAGAGGAGTGGCAATCGCATAGAGTAACCCTCGTATATCCATATCACCAAAACCATCTTTGTACATATACCAAATACCAAATAAGGCAACAATTGCTGCGATAATAGTAACAGGAGAAGGTTTCTTCTTATAGAAAATTGCACTAAATGCTGCAGCAAATAGGGGAGAGAGAGCAATAAGAACTAATGTATTAGCAGCCCCTGCATATTGTACCCCTAGAGTAAACCCTGTTCCACTAAGACCCCACATAACCCCACTAATAATCATAGGAGAGCCACCAGAGGCGAGAATAATAAAAGATTTCTTTTTATTTCTTATAAAGAAGACAATAGAAATTGAAACAAGGGTAAAAAATGCTCGATAAAACACTGCTCCTATTCCACTAGGTCCTGATAATCTAATGAGCAATGCATCAAAACTTAATACAAGCACACCCAGAATTGCAAATGTTAACCCCTTAAGATAGGTCTTTTCTTCTTGTTTCATTAATTTCTCCGTGAGAACACTTTATATGAGAGTTGAGGTTTTGCCAAGGCAGGGAAATTTTTCAACTTCTATATGAAGAACTCTTTTCTTTAGGAAAGCCTTGACTACATTGTATAGAAATACGTCTGCTGTTATATGATAAGTCCTTCATTTCCTGCATTCTCAAGTAAGAAGATGAAAGAATCGTGTCTTGAATTTCTCTAATGATTAGGGCTAATCTCATACTTTATTGAAATGGTAATAGACACAGCTCATGAATGTAGGATACCACAAAGAGGAAAATTCATTTATTATTAATTATAGAAGGAACACAACATGCTTACTATTCCCCTGATAGGAACAACTGATTCTCATCAAATATCTCATGAACTCAAAGTAAAAGGGTTGAAAACTGAAATTAGCCATTACCAATGGGAGCGTTCAGAAGATACTATTCATGATATTCATGCCACGCTCTATCTTGGACATGATAATCACTCTCTCTATCTCTACTTTGAAGTAAAAGAGCCTCTCTTAAGGGCAACATACAATGAGCACTTTAGTAATGTATTTGAAGATAGTTGTGTTGAATTCTTTTTTAGAGAAAGTGATACCCCGAATTATACTAATATTGAAATAAATCCACATGGAGCTGCTCTCGTTGGCTATGGAGAAGATCGTAATAATAGAATTCATCCATCAATTGAATATATTCACTCTCTTGGTATCACCACTACCTTTAGCGAGGAATTGCCATACAATGGTTTTTGGAGTGTGTTATACCATATTCCTATGAGAAACATAGAAAAAGATAAAGTTATGTATGCCAATGCATATAAATGTGGAGATCTTACCACGGTGCCACATTTTATTACGTTGTTCTATATTGATACACAGAGCCCTGATTTTCATCAGAGCTCTTACTTTCAACCTTTCAACTTTGAATAATTATAATGTGATTATTTGATACCCTTTTTGAATATACGAAGAGAATGATGGGTGACCACTCATTTCTCCTCCTACGGGAAGACCAGATTTCTCATTATATTCTAAGACGTTAAGCTTTGCTGAACATCCTTTACATACACAATCAATGAGATTGAAATCAACAACTTTTTTAAAAAGAGGGTTATTTGATTCAATCATTGGTTTTACTAAAGTGACGGCTTCGCCTTCTAAGACGATTTTTACTTCCATCCCTTTTTCTTTTAAATCAAGGGCGTTTAGGAGAACATGTACAAAACATGTTGGGTTTCCGTTAAATGCAAAAATTACAAACTTGTTCATATAAAATCCTTACCTATCAAGATAGCTCAATCATATCACGTAAATGGTGTAGAAGGTAAGGCTTTTACTATTAAACGAGTAATTCGATCTTTGTCATTAACTCATTCTTTTCAACATATAATGGTGAGTTTAAATACAACTCATAATATGTTTTCTTTATGTTCAAATTATGAGCTTTTGCCCATGCAAACATGTGAGTATATGCATCTCCCATGTCACGGTATTCCCCTTTATAGAGGCATGAAATTCTTTTTCCCTTGGGTATCATTCCACTTTTTATTGATCCAAACCCTGGGTACTTATCTTTTACGATACACCCAATCTCTACAATTAAATGCATCATGTCTTGGTTATGATACGCAACAAAAGAGGGTTCCGTCTTTTCTATACCAATACTTGCCATGTATCGGTATACCTCTTCTAATGTAGATGCTACTTCTTCCCTGAGGTGGTCAAAGGCTATAGTTCGTTGGATTATAAGAGAAGGAATTTCATCTCGGTCTGTTATTTCGATAATATATTCCATATCTTTTCCCCCCACCTTTAGTGTACCACTTTATGTTAGTGAGTCAATGGATGGGGAAAAGCGGTCTTTTAGGCATCTTGATCATGAAGAATGAGATATGAATGAATAATTTCACCGCAGATGTTTTTATGGATACTTACTACATTCATCTCTCTTCGAGCATTTTCTAACGTCGCAGAAGCATGAGCACTATTTACCATGATATTACTACCAAATTCTCTTCGTACTGTTCCTACAGGAGCTTTTCCTGGATCTGTTGGCCCAAGTACATCCCTTATCTTTCTAATAGCATCTTCACCTTCATAGACTAATATCATCACTTTGACGTTCCCTGGTTGTTCTATTTTCTCTAAAGGACAATCAGAACTTCTGCATCCAGACATAAATTCAACAATTTGTTCAAACTGATCAATAGCATATTCAGTGCCAAAACTTTCGATGAGTGTTTTCTCTGTTTTCTTACTTAAGTGAATTCCAAATTCCCCTTGAAGCAATTCTTTTGCCTGTATTCCAGTTGGGATTGAAAGTCTTTCAATAAGAGCATCTTTTACAGGAGCGTAGAAGTCGAGAGCTTCTGCAACACTCATCCTGTGAACTTTCATTCCAACAATTCGAAGTCCTGTTTTAGCAAAGATATCAATAATTGTTCCAGGTCTCGATGAGGCAAAGTTCCAGTTTTCTGGTTTTATAATAACAAGAGTTCTTTCTATTTTATCTGGATTGTCGTAGGTAACATTTTCAACAATATTAGGCCTTCCTGGTAGCCATGAAGCTAATAGGCGAAGAGTTTTTAAGGCATTTAATGGATTTCTTGGAGTAAGAACAGCTGGTTCAAAGTAGGTCACTTTTCCAGTTTTGTTATCAACTATTAGATCTGCATACGTATCTCTTATAGTCTCACCAGTAAGAGATTCAACACCTCTGTTCTCTGCATAGAGGGCACCACAGATATCACTCAGTTTTTTACACGCATTGGGCCCTCTAAAAAGAA
The DNA here is from genome assembly GCA_964481535.1 of uncultured Spirochaetaceae bacterium. Classification (GTDB taxonomy): domain Bacteria; phylum Spirochaetota; class Spirochaetia; order Sphaerochaetales; family Sphaerochaetaceae; genus SABI01. Next base: position 3,520 of record CAYZUR010000249.1, read on the forward strand.
GAAGAAGCGTTCTA
>CAYZUR010000250.1:0-3513 GCA_964481535.1 uncultured Spirochaetaceae bacterium
CTGTCTCTCAATTTTTACCTATCAACTTGATGCATCAAAAGTAGCATTTGAAACTCTTAATCCCCCGTGTAGGAGTATTTCACTATTAGATTATGAGTCTATGCTTGCAACCGCTAATGAGAATGGGTATCTTAAAGAATCAGAATTAGAACTCCTATTTGAATGGAGAAAAGATCCTTTTGCATGGGGAACTAACAATAATTTTGTATAAAAGAGGAAAGAGTGATGATTGATTATAAACAGATGCTAGAAATGAGTTCTTTAAAGGTGAAAAACTGTGCCTGCATGGGACTTGATGTAAAATGGGATGTTCTTCCAAACCGCAGTGGTGATCTTTATGAAGATGTTGTCAAATTCTTTGATGAATTGTTTAATGCTATGGTAAAACATAACCTTAGCCCTTCTGCATTTAAACCGAATGTTGGCTATTATCATTCACTTGATACTCCAAGAGATGGGGTGTTTGATGGTTCTCGTGCTCTTAGTACTATCTTTGAAATGGTGAATTCTCTCTTTCCAACAATCCCAATAATTTTTGATTCTAAAAGAGGAGATATTTCCACTAGTAGTGCTAATTATGCTCAAGAAGCATTTGATGCGTGGAAAGCTGATTCTGTGACAGTCTCTCCCTATATGGGCAGTGACTCTGTCCTCCCCTTTTTAGAAGGATCTCATGCTCATAAAGGAATCTATATCCTTAACAGAACAAGTAACCCAGGTGGCAAAGACCTTCAACAATTAGTTGTTTTAGATAATGTTGATGAACAAGAGACGTATCCCCTCTATATGGCTGTTTCTCATAAAATAGCTCATTGGGCAAAGAAAAATAAAAATATTGGAGCCGTTGTTGGCGCGACTCACCTACAAGAGTTACAAGAAATAGCCCACTATTATGCACATCAGGAAATTCCCCTCCTTATTCCAGGAGTTGGCTCTCAAGGAGCAAGTGCTAAGATGACACTCACTACGCTTATCGAAGCTGGGTATCCTCTCCATTTAGCTCGTATAAATAGCTCTAGTGCTCTTACTCATCCATGGAAAATCTCTCCAGCTCCCTCTTCTTGGTTAGAGTTATGTATCTCAAATATTGATACATTACTTGAGGAGACTTCCCTGTAATGGCCTATACACATAAAAAAAAGACCATCAAAGAGTTCTTTTATCATCGTCATAAAAGAATTCTTACCACCCCTTCCCTTATCTCATTAGCAACAGTAAGTGGCGTGTTATCAACAAAACCACAAATGGTGAAATATACTGATTTCTATCTTAAAGAAATAGATATTATTACTACTAAAAGCTTTCAAGTTACCCCTAACAGTGGAAACAGAGAACCCATAATTTGTGAAATTGAAAATGGCAGTTATGGAAATTCTGTGGGCCTACGTAACCCTGGGATGGATGTTGCTTATAAAGAACTTGAAGCATTACGAGACGGGCACACATTTCGTTCATTTATCAACGTATCTGTTTCAGCGAATACTATAGAGGATTTTATCACCTTGGTGAAAAAGTTTAGTCCCATAGCAGATATCATCGAACTTAATTTTAGTTGTCCTCATGCCTCTAGTGGCTATGGCTCGAGTATTGGGTGTTCAAAAAGTATTTCTAGTGAATATATGAGTGAAATTAGAAAAGCTGTTGGAGATATTGATGCCCTTATTTTTCCAAAGCTTACCCCCAATGTTGATAATATTGGAGAAATCGCTATTTCTCTCATCTCATCTGGTGCTGATGGCCTTTCCCTCATTAATACAGTTGGACCTGATGTTCACGTCTCTACAGTCTCAAATACTCCCATTCTTCAAAATCAACTTGGAGGAAAGGGGGGGAAGAGTGGCTCTTGGGTGTTTGAAAGGGCCCTTGAATGTGTGAAGGAAGTAAGGAATGCAGTAGGGGAAGATGTTCCTATCATAGGGATGGGGGGAGCTTCAACAGGAGCACAACTAATCAAGATGATACAAAATGGAAGCGACGTTGTTGGAATTGGTTCTGCTTTTGGGAAAGTTCACCAAAAAGATTGGCCCATCTTTACGAGGCTATTAGTAGAAGATGCCAAAAATATCTTAGAGAAAAATGATGAAGTGCCCAGCAAAGCATCTTCTGTTGTAAAAAATGAAAAAGCAATGGATTACAAAAAGCACATTGTAATATATAGAGAAGAAGTGAATAAAGAGACTGTAATTATTACCCTTGATGGAAAGTTAGCATACAGTGGTGGAGAGTTTGTCTTCTTGTGGATACCAGGCGTTGGAGAGAAACCTTTTTCTATTGCAACTTCAAGTCCCCTCACTTTTATTATTAAAGTCAGAGGGGAAGTGAGTAAGGCACTTTTTAATCTCTCTATTAATGATAATCTCTATCTCAGAGGACTCTACGGAGCCCCTGTGGTACTCGATTCACATAAAAACTCACTCCTTATCGCTGGAGGTACTGGAGTTGCAGTCCTTCCCCCTGTAGCAAAAGAATTACATGAAAAAGGGGTGAATGTGCAAACTCTTATTGGAATAAGTGAAAGAGAAGATGACACACTCAACAGCATAGAAAAAGAAGTAGCACGATACAGTAATGTGACATTGATAAAAGATGATGGGACAGTCGGAAGAGTCCTTAATTTTATTGCTCCTATGATAGATGACGGATCTACCTACAGTGCCTACATTGTAGGGCCAACAATTTTTATGCGAAAAGCTGCACAGGTTCTCCTTGAAAGAAATGTGAATAGTGAGAACATCTATCTTTCACTTGAACTAAACACAATGTGTGGAATTGGGATGTGCGGTGAATGTGCTTGTGGGGACCGCCTCACTTGCCAATATGGAACCTTTGTCTCATATGATTATCTCAATAAGGAGGCACCAGATTTATTATGATAGATCCACATGTACACACAAGGGATTGGGACCAAGCATCTAAAGAGACTATTGCTCATGCTTTTTCTGTAGCATCTGTCTGTGGGTTTACGACCCTTTTTGATATGCCAAATACCTCCCCCGCACTCACCTTTCCTCATATCATAGCTAAGCGTCTTGAGTATGGTAGAGAAATCACAAAGAATATTGGAAAAGAAAAAGGTCTTAATCTACACTACTGTGTCTATGGAGGGGTAACAAGTGACCCCTCTCAAATAGAGACTCTTGTAGCCTTACATTCCCACCTATTTCCCCACTTAGTTGGATTGAAACTCTTTGCAGGACACTCTACAGGGAATATGGGGGTGACAACACCATTTTTATTAAAAGAAGTCTATGACGCTCTAAAGAGGAGTCACTATAAAGGAGTCCTTGCAGTCCACTGTGAAGATGAAAGTCATATGGATAATAGCCTCTTTTCTTTAGAAAATCCTTCATCTCACGTACTCTCTCGCCCAAAGATAGCTGAAATTTCATCTGTTGAAAAACAAATTGTTCTTTGTAAAGAGACTGGTTTTGAAGGAACTCTCCACATTTGCCACATCTCGACTAAAGAAGCTATTTAAATGGTCTCCTACCATCGCCTTCATGGGATGAAAAT
>CAYZUR010000251.1:0-3503 GCA_964481535.1 uncultured Spirochaetaceae bacterium
CACTTCAAACACAGAGATGGGAAAAGCTGAGTCGTAAGAGGCATACTGAGGGACGTATCCTATATTGTTTTTTCCTATCTTTACAGAAGTTCCAAATAGTGTGATGTTTCCGCTGTTTGCCTTTTCTAATCCAAGAAGCAGTTTTAAGATAGTACTTTTTCCAGCTCCATTTGGTCCAACGAGGGCAACAAACTCCCCTTCATGGATGTGAAAGGAGGTGTTTGTGAGCACTTGTTGAGATGGATAAGAGAAATTGATGTGGGAAAACTCTAATACTATTTTCCCACTTGGCTTTTTAATGGGTAGCTGCTGGTCAACGACTTTTATTGCTTCCATAATTACTCTTTACTCACTTCTAAAAGTACCGATGCCATACTTTTAATATTATTAATCCAGTCGTATGCTAGTGGGTTTAAAGGGAGCACCCTAGCTCCAACCGCATCAGCTACATTTTTAGCAGCTTGCACTGGAAATTGGGACTGAACAAATATTACTTTCACATTTTCATCAATTGCATCTTCTATTAATGCAACTAAATTCTTTGCAGTTGGCTCTTTCCCTCCTGTTTCAACAGCTTCTTGTATAATCCCAAACTCATCAAAGAAGTAGCCAAAAGAGGGGTGAAATACGAAGACTTTAGAGCCCTTTAGGGGGGCTAAAGATGTATGAAGGGTAGAAAAGAGAGAGTCAATTTCACCCAGCAATTGATTTGTATTCTTTTCATACAATTCACTATTTTCACCATCAATACTAATGAGTGTATCATAGATGTGACCAATTAGTATTTTATATGGCTCATGAGATAGCCAGGTATGTCTATCATAGAGGAGGGTGTTCTCTTCCTCTTCTTCATGAATATCCACTTCATCATGATGGTCATGTGCCTCAAGTAATCGAAATCTTACTCCCTTTGTTCCATCTACTATCTGTAAGTTAGGGTAGAGAGCCTTAATTTTCCCTATCAGCGCCTGCTCGAAGTCGGTACCACTTAATATCCAAGCACTCGCAGAAGAGAGAGCTGACATTTGTCTTGGTGTTGGTTCATACGAGTGGGGGGATTGTCCTTCATCTACTAAGACAATCGTTTCTATTTTATCACCTGCAATTCTATCAACTGCATATTTTTGAGGGAGGATGCTTACTGCTATGATGGGTTTATTTGAAGCATTGCTCTCCGTATTTCCTGATGCAAATAAGGGTAAAGTAATAGAAAGAATTATGAGTAATATTATGTAAGTACATTTTTTCATGTGTTTCTCCTATTGATAAATATAATTAGATTATCTAGAAATTGCAAGTCGTTTGCATTTTTTGTTATCTGTATGAGATGGCTTCATGAGAAACTGCTGGGAATCAACGTCTTGATGATTCATGTTGAAATTTTTAAAAAAGCTTTATGCTATCAGTGTGAACAGATAGTACATCAGTCGTATTCTCCTTTCTAAGAACAAATCGTACTACTGTATAATGGATAACTTCAACTTTTTATTCTAATTTTTCCTCATGTTTATGAAGGAGAAAAAAATGAAGAAAATTATTGTATTTTGCATTCTTATCGTGAGTATTATGAGTATTTATGGAAACACAGAAAGAGATGTCTCTCGTGTAATGGTCCAGTTGGGAAGTGGTGTTACATCATTAGATGATCAACCTGTAATTTCTATCGGTGGCTCTCTTACATATGGAATGACACATTGGTTAAATGTAGGTGTTGAAGGAAGTTTTTTCCATACTCTCGAACACAGTTATGAAGACTCCTTAGGAAGAACTTATCAGGCGGAGTCAGCAACAAGTGAGCAATTTTTGCAACCTTATTGGAAAGTTAATGATGTGTGGGCTCTAGGAATCAAATTGGGAACTGGAATTCAATTGGTTCAATTCCGTTATGAAGAATCATTTAGAGATGAATTAGTCTGGACAGAAGAAATTCTCGATAAACTCGTTATTCCATCGTTGAGTGCCAGTTTTACAGTGCAGTATTCTTTATGCCCAATACATGCTCTTCAACTAGAATTTGGGTATCGGCATATTAAAGATACGGTATCTCAGTTTTCTGATCAAAGTCCTTTAAGTGGTTCTTTATTTGGTAAACTACAATATGGATTCAGGTGGTAACTATGGAAACGACATTAGAACACTATAATATGTGGAGCGCGGTCCTAGTTTGGATTGTTTTGTATGCTTTAATACTTTTTTTTCTTCCATTTTATAAAAAATGTGGAAGAAAACCAAAAACAGCATATTTAGCTTTTATCATTGCCTTTGCCCTAGAGATGTTTGGAATTCCATTTTCCTTATATTTTGCTAGTTGGGCTTTTGGAGTGTATCTTCCAGAAGGGGTTTTCTGGGGGCATACATTGATTAATTCAATCGGTCATACTGGAATGTATGTTGGAATTGCATGTATGGCTGTGGGTCTTACTCTCATCGTTTTCGGCTGGAAGCAGATATTTAAAGACTACTGGAGCCAGGACAAAGGTGAAGGAAAGCTCGTTCAAGATGGAATCTATGGGTATATTAGGCATCCACAATATACAGGATTATTTTTGATAACCCTTGGGATGATGCTTGAATGGCTCACTATTCCTCAATTACTGATGTGGCCTCTGATCTTGGTGATTTATATCAGGTTAGCACGTAAAGAAGAAAAAGAAATGTTGGAAGAATTTGGTTTAGAATACCAAGTGTATAAAGATGAAACGGGAATGTTTTTTCCAAAATTGTAACGAGGCAGAATCAATAATTTAGAGAAAACTTTACTTGACAGCTAAAGGTAGAGTTACTAACATATCCTAATATGGAATCAGTATTATTCATAGTGTATATCTTGCTCTTTTCTTTAGGATGTGTTGGTTCTGCCAGTATTGGGTTCCTTCACAGTTGTCTGAAAATGCCACTGACAAAATATCTGTTTTTGTTATTTCTTGCATTCTTGGCGAGTGTTGGCAGAATCCTGTTGGATTTCTATCTTGCATCATATACATTTTATACAAATATTCCTTCATGGATACATGTGGTTATTGGTTTGTTCATTGCCATTTCTATCTACTATTTAATTTTTCGCATATTAACCCAAATGAATAATATATCTCCAACAGTTGCCTTTGCTCCTACAGCATTGGTTTTTTTCCTTCAATTAATGAGAACCTTTGTATATTATGTAATGGGAGAAGCATTATCAACTGCTCTATATCCATTTATGATTTCTTTAATCTCTTTCTATCTATTCTTTGTTGGATTCTCATTTTATAAAGGAATAGATAAAAACTGGAATCATGCTTTACAGATTCTTATAAGAAAAATGGGTATCTTAACTATGTTTTTTGCTCCCTTATCTGCTCTGTTGTATATTAGTTTTCATATTTTTAAGCTTAATTCATTAAATGTGATTTCTCTTGATTTTCTCTATTTGGGAATGTGGAGTTTAGTGTCAGTTAGTGTGGTCCTTCATTATCTTACAAGAATAGGAACTATTCCTGACAGGACTTCAGCAGATAAATTGT
>CAYZUR010000252.1:0-3481 GCA_964481535.1 uncultured Spirochaetaceae bacterium
CTCCTTGAATTCTTTGTATTTACTTCTTCAATTCCTCATAAGCCATGGTGATAAGAAGTTTTACTTCATCACTGATTAATTGGGAACTAATCACTTCATTGTGAGTAAACCAAGCGGCATCGAGTACTTCTTCTTTATTGATTAGTAAGGAGGATGGGTTGTAAGCATAGCTCACATAGTAAAAGCCAACATGGTTATGATTTCCTACGTTGTGAACATTAACATAAAATGGTGTAGCTAGATGAGTGAGTGTATTTCCTATAAGGGGAAGAGTGGGAATACTAATGAGGGTAATATCTACATTAGTCTCTTCTTTTGCTTCCCTTATAATTGCATCATCTGGAGTTTCATCTTTTTCAATATGCCCTCCTACTGGAAGCCACATGTTAAGCTTTCTATGCAAAATAAGGAGCACTCTTTCTTCATGGAAGATAAAGGTTCCGACTGTTAGGTCTGTTTTCATTTCATAACTATACAAGGATTATAATAATTGAGCTATAGAGAACTAAAATAGATTCTTTCTGTTTTACAAAGTATGTAATAATGGCACTAAATTATCAAAAAATCACAATACATTCAAAAACAAGTGATTCATCGAGTACAGAATGAAAACTATTAAAAACCATTGGATGCTTCAACACCAGATTCAAAAACCTCGCCTCGTAGTTTGTTGGTATTAAGAATTTTTGATAATGCGGTAAGTTGAATTGTAATAGTAAAACACGAACGGTGCAGAACCTCTAGAGATTTTGCACCGTGTTTTATTCAAGTTATTAGGCTGGTGGATTGACTTGATTCAATTGAGAATATTCGTTAAAAGCGTCTGATACTTCTAACGGGCAAAGAACGGGATCTAAGGTTGCTCACAGTATAAGGGTCGGGTACTTGAGTATGGAAATCAGTATACCAAGCATATTTTGCTTCACCTGCATAATTTGCTTGATAGCCTTCTGAAGATGACCAGTAATAACTTCCACTAATATCATCCTGAAAATTCCCAATGACACTTTTATTTCTTTGCATTTCTTCTAACTCATCACTACTTGGAAGAAACCAGTCTGAATACTCGCCATATTCAAGTTGATCACAGAGTAAAGCAGCATATATATCTTGACCTGATCCTTCCGATGAAGAATAAGCCGTATCACCTATCAAGGCAACTAACATCTCAGTATTATCCTTTCCAACCCCTATCTCGGTACCTGTACAGTTTTCTAAAGAAAAAGTATCTGTACCGTTCACATAAAGATTCTTTGAATCATCTGAATCTCTGTGATAACCAAATCTGACAGCTTCTCTTCCAGCATTTGAAGCAATACCTGTAGATGCCATATCATAGGGAGCTGCCTCAAGATATCTCCAGGTGGCTGTACTTGACATTAGTCCGTCACCATTGCCTGAAGAATTATCAGCATCAATGTCATAGAATATGATCCCATTTGCAGGACCTGTATCACCTATTCTATATTCAGTTTGTGCCCACTGTGCATAGAGAGTCACATCAGATGCTGGCATACTAAAGGTATCTGCTACTTGATAGTCAGTTCCTGAACCATTTGATTGCGTGTTCCATCCATCAAAAGTATAATCAGTTCTAACAAGTAGATTTGTATTCCCTAATACGGTTATCTGATTTCCTGAGCTATAAATGGTACTATCAGTAGGCACAGTACCGTCTGTATCGTTTAACAGTTAGGGTTCTGAAGTCATTAAATTTTACTTTTAAATATCTTTGATTTCTAGGCTTTTGAACCTTATATCTAGTTTTTCACACAAATTTGTAACATGGCTGGTGAATTTAGATACATACCATTTATCTTCAATTTTGTTGGCTTTTATTTTTCTCAAAGTGGTTGTTAAATCATCTAAAGAAATATTTTTAGATTCACCCATATTCGAAATCTCTTCTATAGCATTCATACCCATCATCATGCACAAATGATTGATGAACAACCAAGCTTCAAAAGAATAATCATTGCTCATATAACTGCTATCATAGCCTAATGTATTATCATACGTTTTAAAGAACTGCTCTATTGCCTGACGTTGCTTATATATGGCATACACTTGTCGTGCATTCATTTCTTTCCTATTCGTTTTTATTGTTATAGTTCCAGCAGATACTTTCTCTTTTATGGCATCAGCAATTTCAACAGGAACTAGAGAGGATAATTCTTCATCACTTACACGACTTTTAGCATGTAATCTTTTTTCAAAGGTTTTACCTTTGTAGAGCTTGTCTTGTTCTCTCTTCTTTAACTCTTTTTCCTTCTTAATCTCAATGGTGTTATTCTTTTTTTCAACTCTTCTTATCACATCTTTTAATTCTGCATTATGCAAACTTCCGTCTAGAAAAAGATGAATAGTATAATCTTCAGCTTTGATAGTAAGGCAGTGGATGTTCCTATTATGATAGATAAAAGCATCCTTGTATTCACTAATGCTTGTAGGTATGTTACCTTTGGTTTCTACATTACCTCTTCGTAGGGGAATTATATAATTCATTCCGCTTTCTTCAATTAAATCAAAATTATCATCGCTGCCAAATCCTTTATCTGCAATGATAGTGGCATCTTTATCTTTTATATTGGTTTCCCTGATAATATCTTCGAATGCAGATACATCAGGAACACTTCCTATATACTGCTTATAATATTCTGGATAACTTCCTTTCTCATCTAAGGAAAACATGTAGATAAGATTTACCTGTGGAAAGTACCTCATTTTTGAATCATACCCCACTTCAGCCATATCAAGATTTTTGGACGAGGAGAGTATTCTATGTCCATCAAATAAAATAAATCGATCTTTATCTCGGGTATAAGAATTCATAAACTTTTTAATTCCACCTCTATCTTTACCAACCTCTTTGAGTAGTTGGCTTATTGAACCTGGAGATAAAGAAAGATTAGGAAATAGATTGGATATATAGCTTGATTCATAATTAAGAGCGACTCGTTTGAAAGCCTTATCATACAATATTCTGAGTATGGCAATAACATATAGTTGCTCTCCATGATATGGGAAGCACTCTCTTAATCTCTCTAATATAGATTGAGATTTGGAGGTGAAATAGTGTGATGCTCCATACTCTTTTACCTCAATTTCTTTAAATTCAGAAGCTTTTACTTTCTTAGGCACAAACCCATCTGTTGTAATACTACCAAGCATTTTACCTGATACTTTTCGAGACCGTTTAACAGTTGGATCGTATGTAGAAAATCTCTCATAAAGGTACCATTTCCCTTTAATACCCTTAATTTCAGTATTTTTAGGTTTTTTAAAATTCAGTACAAAATCAGGTCTTTCGTGTTTAATAGCCATGGTTATTTTACCACCTTAAGTTAGGTTGGCTATATTATAACCAAGTACTCTCTAATAGTCAAGAATATTTGTATGTGAAATAACATTTTATACTAAATAATTGGGCCTTTCGCTGTTTTGAGTGGGTAGCATCATAAATTGATGGAAATATCTTAAA
>CAYZUR010000253.1:0-3476 GCA_964481535.1 uncultured Spirochaetaceae bacterium
TAAGAGGGAAGGTAATTGTCCAAAAGATTCTCCATTTACCAGCTCCCATCAACATCGCAGCTTCTTCTAATAAAGGATTAGCAGAAGAGAATGAGCTATAACTCAATAAAAAGACAAATGGATAGTAAATCAGTGTCATCGTAAATATCATCCCAAACATCCCATAAATAGATGGAATAGTAATTCCAATAGGGTTGAATAAGATATTTAAGAAGTGGCGAACAACTCCTTGTCGTCCCATCAGAATAATCCAAGAGAATGCCCCTACAAAGGATGGCATAATAACTGGTAATATTCCTAACGATAAGAGAAGTTTTTTACCAGGTATTTGTACTCTTGCTACAATGTAGCCCATCGGCACTCCAATCAAAATTGAGAAAAATACTACAGAGAAACTCAAGACAAAGGAGTTTCTTAAACTGTTTTGATAGAGAGGACTTGTTAAAAATTTAGAGAAGTTGTCAAAACCAATATTGCTAAAACCAAGTTTAGCACCAGGACCCATAAAAGCCCTTAGAAAAGTTGTAATAAGGGGCAAAAATAGGAATATGACAAGGAACATCAGTGGAATGAAAAATACTAAATAGGGGGTAAAGTCCTTTTGGAGAAAACTCTTCATTTTTACTGAAGAGGTGAATTTATTCTTAATTTTTCCCATACTTACCGATCCTTTTTATAGATGGTGAGACGAGGAGTGTTGAAACAGATATGTATGATATCTTTCTCATTAATTCCACCAACACGTCCTTCCATATCAACTTCAAGAGTTTTTTCAGTATGAGATGAAGCTACCTTCACTTCATAGCGAACAATATGACCAAGGTGCTGAATTATGGTCACTTCTCCATCAATGTGGGGTTTCTTACTACTTTTTTCTACACTTAAGTGTTCAGGCCTGGCTGCGATGAGTACTTCATCCCCAATTGCGATAGAGCCTTTAGATCTGTATTGGCTTGCCTGAAGAGTGAAGGTAATATTATCAGCGAGAGTAACTTCAATAGTATCTCCACTTATGGTGACAACTTTTGCGTTAAAGAAGTTCATCTTTCCAATAAAGTTTGCCACAAATGGGTTTTGAGGGAAGTTGTATAGATCATCTGATGATCCAATTTGTTCAACGACTCCATCTTTTAATACAGCAAGTCTGTCTCCTACCGCCATTGCCTCTTCTTGGTCGTGAGTAACAAAAATAGTAGTAATATTAGTAGCCTTTTGAATTCTTCTAATTTCAGCTCTCATGTATCTTCTTAGTTTCGCATCGAGGTTCGCTAAGGGTTCATCAAGAAGAAGAATGTCTGGGTCATACACTAAGGCTCGAGCAATAGCAACTCGTTGTTGCTGTCCACCTGAGAGTTCTGATGGAGGTGGGTTTCGTTTTAGTACATCTTCTAAGCCAACGAGTTCCATAATTTGAGTTACTTTTGCCTTAACAATTGATTTATCAACTTTACGAACTCTAAGACCATAAGCAACATTTTCAAAAACATTCATATGGGGGTACAAAGCAAAGCTTTGAAACACCATACCAATATTTCTTCTAAAAGGAGGAATCGTTGTCACATCTTTATCCCCATAATAAATGGATCCACCTGTTATTGATTCTAATCCTGCTGTGCTACGTAATAGCGTAGTCTTTCCACAACCAGAAGGGCCGAGTAAGCAAAATAGTTCGCCTGGTTCAATAGAGAATGAAATTTCTCTTAAGGCATGCACTGCATGGCGTGAATCTTTATCAAAAATCTTATCTACTTTTTCATATCGTAAACTTAAGCTCATATTAGTTTCATTCTCCTAAAAATTTAATACTATTCTTTTAAGATACTCTTCCCTCTTTTGTTGAAAGAAGGAAGAGTATTGTAATTATAAAAAAATGTAATTTATTGAATCCAATCAGAGAAACGACTTGAGAGAGAATCTCTCATAGAAGCAGCTTCTTCGGCATCATAATCAAATAATTTGATTTCATCTAAACCAGGAAGTGGTCCTGGACCTGGAAGGTAGTCTACTACTACACGTCGGCTTCTTGTGTTGAGAATAATTTCATATGCTTCTCGTGTAGTAACGAAGTCCATGAATAATTCTGCAGCTTTTGGATTAGGACCACCCTTAATAATTGCTGAAGCATCAAAACGAGCCCCAGTTCCTTCTTCTGGATATACATAGATTACTGGATATCCTTCAGACATGTATTTAGCAATATTAGCTTCCCCTGTAACTCCAATTGCATATTCTCCACGAGCAACAGACTCTGGAACTGCAGTACTGCTAGCTACAAATACAGCATTTTTTGCCAATTTCTTAAGCATTTCATCCCCGTAGAGTTTGTAAATCATATAGACTTGAGCATAAGCTGATCCACTTAATGCAGGATTAGCGAGAATTACTTCTCCCTTGTAGCGAGGTTCAACAAGATCACTCCATTTTCTAGGATATTCATCTGGAGTTAGAAGAGTTGTGTTAACAATCATCGCTTGAAGTGGCATTGAATAGCCATAGTAGCGAGGAGGGTCTGCTTTATCACGAGTAGCAACTGGGATAGTATCGTGGTTTACGTTTTTATACCCTCTAAAAAGATCATAGTGAGCATCAAAAGTTTCTTTGGCAATACCAAGAAGAATGTCTCCCCGTGGGCGAGGTTGTTCTGCATTGAGCCTTGTGATTAATTCACCACTTCCAGCTCTTATGAGATCAGCTTTTATGCCTGGGTTTTTTACATTGAAAGCATCAATTAATGCTTTTGCCTCATCTTCTGCTGCAGCACTCCAAATAGTAAGAGCGGTAGGGGGAGCGTCAGCTGCCTCACTTGCTCCTTGAGCAAAAATTGGTGTAATTATAAGTAGTGACACCATCACTAACAATACAACACGTTTCATAATAATCCTCCTCATGATACGTTATTCTTAATCTTTTCTTTGCTAATTCTACTACAAAATGAATAAAAAACAAGAAAAAATTAATAAAAATAAGAAAAGAATATAAATGCTTGATTCATTAGCCACCAATAAAAATGTTTACGATGAGATAAAGAAAATGACAATTTCTAGGAAACCTTTCTTATTATGATCAATTAAAGTCAATTCATACCATCTAATCATCTTTTCCACTTATCTTTAATAACATGGAGTGTTAAATATTATTTGACAACTTGATAAAATACATCTAGAGTGATTGGTATAGGAGCAAGGTATGAATCTCATTGGAACTTCTGTTTTCACCAAAGAACCTCTTTCAATTACTATTGAAAATGGAGTAGTTACTCAAGTAGATAGATTAGATTCTGATCCTTCAAATAAGAGATTACCCATTATTGCTCCAGGCTTCTTTGATATCCAAGTTAATGGATATGTAGGTAAAGATTATTCAACCCAACTAAAGGCAAAAGAGATTGAACAACTCATTTACAAGTTAGGTGCGGGGGGAGTGAGTCAACACATTCCAACAATCATCACTAACAGTGAAGAAAAGATCATTAAAAG
>CAYZUR010000254.1:0-3468 GCA_964481535.1 uncultured Spirochaetaceae bacterium
CTAGTTCACATATCACGAGGTAAAAAAATATGAACAATTCGACTCAACATATTATTGAAACACCACGGCTTATCTTAAGGCCATTTGTACTTTCTGATGCTCCTTCTGTGTTTAGGTGGGCGGGAGATAAGGATGTCACACAGTACCTACGATTTAAAACACATGATACTGTAGATGAATCAAAAAGAGTAATAGGGATGTGGATAGAAAAAGATGTTTTCCCAGAGGTGTGTAACTGGGCAATTGTGAAAAAAGAAAATTTTGATGTCATTGGATCAATTGGAATTATGATCACAAGTGCCACTGACGAAAGGGGAGAAGTTGGTTATGCACTGCGTTTTAATGAGTGGAATAAAGGGTACATGAGTGAGATACTTCCTTACGTCCTCACCTTTGGATTTGATACAATGCATCTTCATAGAATAGAAGCCACCCATTCATTACTTAATCCAGCGAGTGGAAAAGTCATGAAAAAAGCTCATATGAGCCTTGAGTGTTCCCTCCTTAAAGACTATTACAAAAGTAATCAATCTGGATTTCTTGACTCTGCCCTCTACGTAGCACTCAGTGATACATATGAAAAAGTGCAACTCTAAATCGTTGTAACTATTGGAAAATCTTTATAGAATAAAAGAAAAGAAGGGTACAACTGTAATGAGTGAAATGAAAGAGCGAATAGAGCAGATACAACACAACATAGATGAAGCGATGAGAAATGCAGGTAGAAGTGACACTGTCTCCCTCATGGCAGTGTCGAAAAACCATCCCTACAGTGCAGTTGAAGAAGCTTTGAAATGTAAGCTTACCCTCTTTGGAGAAAACAAAGTTCAAGAATTACGAGATAAATATCCACAATCACACCCTCTACTAAACCTTCATATGATAGGACATTTACAGTCAAATAAAGTGAAAAAAGTATTACCATATGTCGATTCTATAGACTCAGTAGATAGTGTAAAACTCATTCTCCTTATTCAAAAAGAAGCCGCGAAGATAGAGAAAACAATCAACGTGTTACTTGAAATAAACACAAGCAAAGAAGAAGCTAAAAGTGGATTCACAAAGATTGAAGAGGTGTATCACCTACTCGATGGATCCCATGAACTCCCTAATATCCACATTAACGGCCTTATGACGATAGGACCATTAAGTGATGATGAAAGTGCGATAAAAGAGTCGTTTAGCACCTTAAAAGAGACACAAAGTGACCTTACCGCACGATACCCACACATCTCTTTTTCAACACTCTCGATGGGAATGAGTAGTGATTATGAACTAGCTATTAGTATGGGCTCTACGAACGTAAGAATCGGTACATCCATCTTTGGATCTAGGGGGTATTAGTGAAGAAAGGGATTCTTGTGTTGATGATGCTTCTCATACTCTTTCCATTAGTAGGGAATACTCCAGTTGAATATGAAAAAGATGAATTCCCCCAGTGGTCACTCCACCTGCGTCGGGCAGAGACCCTCTTTTTTGGCTCACTTCCCATCACATTTGCATTCTCTTCACTCACCTATGGATTAGCAAAGTATCTAGGAGCTCCAAACGTAACTCAAACAGAATTAGGAGAAACCCTATTTCTGTTTTCAACATCAGCGGCTTTGTCACTGACGATATCAATTATTGATTATTATTTAGGAAAATAGAAACATATGGAAAGTATACCAATGAGAGAAACTCTCATCGTCGAGCTTGAAGATAATGGAAAAAGAATTGACCTCATATTTACCCTCCTCGTCCCTTCATTTAATAGAAATCATGCTTCTAGTGAAACTACCCATTTTTATATTAATGAACAAATTGTGAAAAAAAGTAAAAAAGTAAAAGAAGGTGATACCATCACTGTTGAATATGTGGTAGTAGACAATGATCAAGAGATAATTCCAACAGATATCCCCCTTTCTATATTATATGAAGATGAGGAAGTGCTTGTAATAAATAAAGAGCAGGGAATGGTCGTACATCCAGGAAGTGGAAATAAAGAAAACACCTTAGTACACTCACTCCTGTTTCACTATGGAGAACAATTTACAAAAGAGTTCACTGATGAAGAGACAAAAGAGCGACCAGGCATAGTACATAGACTCGATAAAGATACAAGTGGCGTAATGGTAATTGCAAAAACATATAATTCATATACTCATCTTATGAACCAATTTAAACAACGCCTTACAACAAAATATTATATAGCCCTTGTAAAAGGGAAAGTTCAATTAAGAAGAGGCTCTATTACGACAGATATAGTCAGGGATGAAAAATCGAGACAACGATTCACTGTCACGAAAAAACCTAATATTGGTAAAAGTGCAAGAACAGATTACCGCGTATTAAAGTACTACGAAGGCTATACCCTCTTACGAATAGAAATCTTTACAGGTCGAACTCATCAAGTAAGAGTACACCTTACAAGCATTAATCACCCAGTTATAGGTGATCCTGTCTATTCCAGAGATAAAATAGATTCTCCTATGCTGCTTCACGCCCTTAGTTTGGGCTTTACTCATCCAACCCTTGAGGAAACGATTACATGTGTTGCCCCTTTACCTGCGAGATTTAAAGAATATATTCGGCTTCACTAAGTGAGAATACTTGGATGACTTATCTGATCTAAATCATCACTTGCAGTTGCCTCTATAAGGGCATGGTTAAAAAGCTTTTCTATTTTAATTGTAGAGAGAGTTCCGTGTCCTGGAAATATTACAAACCGCTCATCAAGAGTTAAAATCTTTGATTTAATTCCTTTTAATAACAGCGCTTTTTCTAATACCCCATTAGTTGAACCAATACGACCCGCGTGGAGCACATCACCTGTAAAAAGGGCATTCCCTGTTTTGAACACAAAAGAATCAATAGAGTGTCCTGGAATTTGTAGTGCTTGTACTTGGATTCCAGAAAGGTCTAAAAATAATCCATCCTTTAGAGGTATCACAGGTAGATCAAAGAGGGTAGGCGACCCTGCATAAATAAGGGGATGGTAGATCTTCACTAACGTCCCAAGTCCTGCAGTATGAGAGGGGTGGCGATGAGTAATAAGAACATGAGCTATATTATAACGGTTTTGTTCAATTCTGTTGATCAGATTAATGTCTATATGGCCAGGATCTATTAAAATAGCATCCCCTCCATTTTCAGGACCAATGAGGTAGGTGTTAGAAAAATCATTTAAAGAAAAATGGCTAAATATTTTCATAATTTAATTAAAAAGAGCCTCCTCAAAATTAGAATATTTAAAGGAGACTTGTTCTCTATCGGTAAACCTGAAATCAGTATTTTTTAAATTACAATCAACAAACCTTACATCAACAAGATGAGCACTACTAAAATTTGAATAATAGAGATCACTTGTTGAAAAATCACAATTGCGAGCATCAATACCCATAAAGTTGGTATGAATAAGGAGTGAATCAGTGAATGTACATTCAATTAAGGTCGATCCTGCTACCACAGTGTGGCGAGCATCGTTAT
>CAYZUR010000255.1:0-3456 GCA_964481535.1 uncultured Spirochaetaceae bacterium
ATGGAGCAAAACCTTGGTGTTTTATCTGGAAAAACCTATGAAGAAGCTGAAAGCGGTCCACGTTATGAAACAAATAATCTGCTCGGTGGGATTGAAATATTAAGGGGGGCGAATCGTATAAAGATATTGCTACAAGGATACATTCTTTCTTCATTGGCCTTGACCCTAATGGACCAGATACCCTTATCGTAACTCATGCAGTAGCCATGAGGCTAAGACACGTTTCACTCTCATATCTAGAATTTACAAAATAATAAAGAATGCGAAACAATTCGCCTTCCCCATAAACCAGAGCAGAACAATACCGAGATCAAAAAATAGCAAAAGACTCAATTTCATCATAATCTCAAGCCTAATTTCTGAAATTTTTAAGAAGTTTGGTCTAAGTTGAGAACATTGATTATAACCTATCAAAGCATTAAAAGGGGATTTTATATTAGAGATGTTTTCGAAATTTTAATAATATTTACATCTTTTCTTATATAGAATTAGAAATTGAATATATATAAACAAATGAATAGTATATTAAACGTATTCAAGTAAAATGTATATAATAATAGAATATATTGCTTGCTATTGTAATAAATCAATGTCAAGTTACACCTATAGGTTAAATATAAAAATAGGTAAAGAAATGAAAACAATTAAGAACATTTCAATTGGAGGATTTAAAAACCTCAAGAATACAACTATTGAGCTTCAGAAGGTCACCGCATTAGTTTCGCAAAATAATTACGGTAAATCAAATTTTTTGCAAGGCATCAAATTTGCTCAATATTTTTTGACAAGTGGAGAAAAGCAACGTAAAAGAATGATGGCTTGGCCTAATGGGATCCCATTAAATATTGATTCTATGAACGATCCTTTTAGGTTTGAAATTGAGTTTTATGACTCATCATTGGAGGAAGAATATCAATTTGTAAGATATGGCTTCTCTTTTATCTGGTTTAGAGATGATAATACCGGGCAAAAAATTGTCGATGAATGGATTGAAATGCGAAACAATGAGAGTGTTAAATACTCTAGCTATCTAAAAAGAAATAAAGGTGAGTATAGAAAAGCTAAGACTACAAATGCTTTTAGAAAGATCTTGTTGAATGAATATCAGCTTGCAATAGATACCTTAGCATCCATAGAAGATATAGAGTATGGTTCAGTAATAAAGATGATAAAAGAAACCTCATTTAGAGTCTGCTCCGCCTTAGATGTTCAAGATAGATATTTCACTGTTCCTTTTGAATTCGATAACGATCTTAAAAGCAATATGCATGAGGATATTCCTGAGTTATTATTTAGTCTCAAAGAGAAAGATTTAGAACGGTTTTTAATATTTAAAGAATCAATTTTATCTCTTTTCCCAGAATTTGTAGATTTCGAAGTAACAAAAACAGAATTTGAAAATCACCCTGAGTTAGTCCAGATGTTTTTCTATAGTAATGAGAATGAGAAGGAGAAGGATTCTAAGAACCCCCCATTCAGAATTAAAAACGAAGAATACAAAATATTTGTTCAAAAAAAATTTATCAACCAGCCAATAAATCTAACTACATTATCAGCCGGGACCAAAAGATTATTTTGGATATTAGCTATTCTATTCAGTAATACTTCTGGATATAGTGTTTTTGGAATTGAAGAGTTAGAAACTAGTATTCACCCTAGATTATTAAAACGAACACTTGAGATAATTTATGAGAACCTAAACGACGTTGTTTTGCTCATTACTAGCCACTCTCCATATCTAATACAGTATTTGAAGTTGGAGAGTCTCTATATCGGAAAACCTGGAGGAAAAGGAAGTGCAACATTTCAAAAAGTTTCAAAAGGTAAACAGAAGTTGCTGAGAAACACTGCACAAAATATTGGTCTTTCAGTGGGAGAGTATTTGTTTGATTTAATGTCTGGCGATTCTAAGTCATCGTCTATTCTTGACAAGTACCTTGATGTATAGGAAGTATAGATATGATTATGAGAAGTGGTGTTGCTTATATTTTTGAGGGAGAATCAGAGGAATCTTTTTATGAGGTGATGACATTTCATTTGAATGGTATCCAATTAAGATTATTTGTGCGAGCAAAATTTTTTTGAAGATGTAAATGAATTTGGTTATATTTCAAAGTCTGATTGGCATGAAGTTGAAATTAGAATGTTCAATGTAAAAACAGTAACCCAGATTACAAACTCTGCAGATTGGTTTAATAATCAATGTAAAAAGAAACGACAAGGTATAAAATGGACCGTATTTCTATGTTATGATACTGATTCTCATTCACGGGATGTTACTAAGTTCTATGAAGGTGATTGGGAACGATTAAGGCAAAAACATGGTGCAAGGAATGTCACTGTTATTGATCTGTCAGTTCATGCGATGATAGAGGACCTTTTTTTACTCGATGAAGAAGGTATTTGCAGTTATTTAGGAATTCCATCTCAGATGATTCCTAAAACAGGAAATGCTAAAAGAACTTTAAAAGATTTCTTTAGAAATCATAAGAATACTTATCATGAAGGAGAAAAGGCGAAAGATTTAATGTGGGCTTTGGATAAAGACAAAATAATCAAGCATTCTGATATCCAGTTTTCCCAGATAGAAGAAAAGTGCTTTCCCTGTTTAATTGAATAATGTGTAAATGGAAAGTTTTTCTTCACTTCTAGTTTGTCTTATCCTTTTGTATTGCTATTAGAAAAATCCTTTTAAAAAGCTCTTCCTTCTAGTCAGCCGATTAATCCCCTATTTAAGCAAGGTCTTATTCTTGTATTGGACACAGTAATCAGATGCCTAATGGAGCACTTTGGGCTCGATACACATCATATGTACTATCATATGAATTAGGGGCTAACACTAGCTATACACACGTTTTCACTAGAAAAGGATCTTACTTCCATTAGGGATTTTCTCATCTATTCACCTGATGATGTACATAGTAGAGAATGTGATTTTATCAGAAAGAGGATTACTATGTAAAAATTATAATACCCCTACCCCTTTATCTAGAAACACAACGTCTTTACTCAATGGATTATGTATAAAAACCGAGAATCACCTTGTAATAGAGAGAGTGAGGATGATATCTTACAATAAACCATAATCTATTTTCTTTAGATTGGAATATGTAACTCTGCATTCATTAAGGAAGAAAAATACTGTGAAAATACATATTATGCGCCATGGGGAAAGTGAAGCTAATGTAAACCATATCCTTGCTGGACAATTAGATTACCCCCTTAGTGAGAAGGGAAAACAAGATGCTCATCAAATAGCATCTTGGTATACTTCTCACTACAATCCCAAAATCATCTATTGTTCTCCTCTTTTACGAGCAAAGCAAACAGCAGAGCCGTTTGTTGTAGCTACATCTATCCCACTTACAATAGACGCAAGATTGATGGAGCAAAACCTTGGCGTTTTATCTGGAAAAACCTATGAAGAAGCTGAAAGCGATCCACGTTATGAAACAA
>CAYZUR010000256.1:0-1589 GCA_964481535.1 uncultured Spirochaetaceae bacterium
TTGAGAGTAATCAATTGTATTTTCTTCAGTTCTTGGAGCATGTAACAAATCTAATGTGGTTACTTGAAACATTTGACCAGCACCTTCTGCATCACTTGTACTGATGAGTGGGGTGTGGACATAATAAAACCCTTTGTCGTGGAAGTAGGAATGAACCGCATAGCTAAGTTCACTTCTTACCCTTGCCACTGCCCCTATGGTGTTCGTTCTTGCTCTAAGGTGGGCAATCTCTCGTAAGTATTCAAGAGAATGTCTCTTCTTCTGTAATGGATATGAGTCAACTGGACACTCTCCATGCACAGTAACTTCATTGCCTAATAGCTCAACGGCTTGGTTGCCACCAGGGCTTGAAACTAACGTCCCCTTTACTGAGACACTTGCACCGGTAGTAACCTTTTGTAGCACATCGGGGGAATTGAAATTTGTGAGGTCAATGACCACTTGCAGTGAAGCTAAGGAAGACCCATCATTTACTTCAAAAAATGAGACATTTTTACTATCTCTTTTCGTTCGAACCCATCCCTCGACAATGATTTCTTTCTCATCAGGGATTGATGAGAGTAATTGTGCTATTCTCTTGTGCATTTAAAGACTCCTATACGGATAAAACTATTTCATACAATGACGATAAGTGTCAACTGATACAATAAGAATACCTCATTTAAGGAAGTGAACAACTGGACGAGATGTGTCAATGAATAGTATAGTGTGAGAAGAATTGGGGGAATAATGTTTCAAATTATTGGAAATAAGAAATGTCTACTCACAAAAAAAGCTCTTCGCTATTGCAAAGAGAGAAATATTAGTCACCAATTTGTAGACCTTCATCAAAGGGATTTAGCGATTGGAGAATGGGAGAAAATCTTCTCATCTATCGATAGCGAACACCTAATTGATCCTTTAAGTCAGTATTACAAAAAAGAAGGGTATGCGTGGCGAGAATATAATGCTAAAGAAGAGCTTATGAGCCATAGTGAGTTACTTAAAACACCTATCATCAAATATAAACAAAAAGCTATTCTATTAGAATCAGAGAATGACTTAGTCAAAATGGAATCTATTATATGATACGGTATGCAGTCTTAGGAAGTGGCTCTAATGGCAATAGTTATATTATTAACTATAAAGAGAGCTCTATTTTAATTGATGCAGGGTTTTCTTTGCGCCAACTCAAGTTGAGGGTAGGGGCATCTGGAATTGACTTTTCAACTATACAAGCCCTCTTTATTACCCACTTACATCCAGATCATGCTCGTGGTGCTGGAGTCTTTGCTCGACAAACTCACCTTCCTGTATATATTCACCATTCTATTAACGATACGATAAAAGAGTTTGCCTCTCTTGGTATTCCCCCTCATCTCACTCAATTCTTTCAAGTAGGAACCCCCCTCAAGGTAGGAGATTTTACTATTACCAGTTTTTTTACTTCGCATGACAGCCCCTATTCAGTGGGATTTGTGATAGAAATACAACAAAAGCGCTTCTTACTCCTTACCGATACAGGATTTGTAGAACCAGACATGTTAACTGCAGCTACTGATTGTGATGTGCTTTTTCTTGAAGCAAACTATGATGAAATAATGCTTCAA
>CAYZUR010000256.1:1689-3434 GCA_964481535.1 uncultured Spirochaetaceae bacterium
AAAGAGGAATCATTATGAAACATGAATTAACCACCTTTACCATTAGGCACCTACTAGAAAGATCGGCAATGCGCCACTCAAAACGGGTAGCTCTTACATCAATCGGGAACAAAAAAAACACCTACACGTACAAACAGTTAAAAGAGGATGTTGACTCAATTGCAACATATCTTATTAAACACAACGTAAAGAAAGGGGAAAAAATTGGTATCCTTGGAGAGAGTTCTCCACAGTGGGGAGTTGCTTACCTCTCAATTGTCTCTTGCGGTGCTATCGCAGTTCCCATTCTTCCCGACTTTTCCCCTAAAGAAGTTGAAACAATAATCGCCCATAGTGAACTCAGTGGAATCTTTGTCTCTTCGAGAAGCATTGAAAAAATTCCTTCCTCTTTCATTGAAAAAGGTAAACTCCTCTTTCGGGTAGATGATCTATTTCATATTCCAAAAGTAGAGAGTGAATTTATCTCAAAAAAAGATGCTTTTATTGAGGCTCCAGGACGTGACATGAGTAAGGCTAAAGCAGATCTCAAATTGATGGAACCCCTACAGATGGGAGAAGATGATCTTGTCTCTATCATCTATACAAGTGGTACAACAGGAAGCTCTAAGGGAGTCATGCTCACTAATAAGAACCTTACTTCAAATGCCTCAGCTTCAGCTAGACAATTCTTTGTGATAAAAACAGGGATGAGATTTTTATCAATACTTCCTATGAGTCACTCATATGAGTTTACTATTGGGTTTTTATTACCACTCATGTGTGGGTCTGAAGTTCACTACCTTGGAAAAGCTCCAGCTGCTTCAATTCTCCTTCCAGCCCTTAAGAAAGTGAGACCTCACTTAATTCTTTCAGTTCCTCTTTTGATAGAAAAAATCTATAGAGGATCTGTAGTCACTCAAATTGAAAACAATAAAAATTTGAAAAAATGGTACAAAAATAGATTCTTAAGATATGAAATTAATAAAATTATTGGAAGAAAATTAAAAATTACATTTGGTGGGCGCCTTAAATTCTTCGGAGTTGGAGGAGCAGCACTCGACAGTTCAGTTGAAAAATTCTTAAAACAAGCTAATTTCCCCTATTCAATAGGATATGGATTAACAGAAACTTCTCCACTTCTTGCAGGAAGCGGTCCAAAACAGACTAAACTTGGAACAGTTGGAGCTGCAGTAAAAGGCATTGATCTTAGAATAGATAACCCAGATCCCCAAACTCATGTAGGTGAAGTTGTTGTTCGTGGACCTAACGTGATGATAGGATACTACAAAGAAGAAGAGATGACGAAAGAAGCCTTCACAGAAGATGGTTGGTTTAGAACTGGAGACTTAGGTATCATAGTGAGGGGAAAGCTTAGCCTTAAAGGACGAAGTAAAACAATGATCTTAGGACCAGGTGGAGAGAACATCTATCCAGAAATCATTGAAACACTTATTAATAACCGCCCATACGTACAAGAATCCCTTGTTATGCTTGGAGACGGAGGCCTTGGTGCCCTCATTAAAATAGATATTGAACTTATGGCTCAAAACCTAAAAACTTCAGTAGAAGATGCCCGAGAGGATGCCGCAGCGTATGTAGCTCGACTTAAAGAAGAAGTAAACAAAGAGTTAAGTTCCTTTAGTCGCCTAAGAGAAACCAAAGTTCACAGTGAACCATTTCAAAGGACTCCAACTCTCAAGATCAAACGCTATCTCTACTCCCTCACTCATAGAGAAGAGGAAGAAGAGAATAAAGATCAAAAAAAT
>CAYZUR010000257.1:0-3415 GCA_964481535.1 uncultured Spirochaetaceae bacterium
TAAACAAAAAGGAGGACAATTATGAGTCTCTACACAAAAAAGTTCGAAAAAATTAAAAACATACAACCATATAGAATTAAAAAAGATTTTAAATTCAGTTCAATATCTTTTTTCATCTATGCAATTGCAATCACTGTTGGTGTAATTATTGAACTTAATAATAGCAACCCGTTATATACTCAACCCCTTATTCTCTTCTCTCTTGTGTTGATTATTATTGCCTCTCTTATAGCGATTGTCCCTTCTTGGATGAATGTCATCAATATGATTCTTATTTCATGGCTCGTGATGATAGGCGTATTTGGTGGATTGTTTATTAACTTAGCGTTAAGTGCAACAATTGGCCTCATAATCGCATCCTCTGTTCAACTCATTCTCCAGTGGGATAACGTTGTCATTCTTAGACTTGGTAAATTCAAAAAAGTACATGGCCCTGGATTAACACTCCTCTTCCCTCTCATTGATCGAATAGCTGAATCAATTGATACCCGTATCAGGGTGACAGACTTTAGCGCCGAAAAAACCCTCACCACAGACACAGTTCCTGTTCATGTAGATGCCCTAGCTTTTTGGATGGTATGGGATGCAAAGAGTGTCGTCCTTGAAGTAGAAAACTACATTGAAGCAGTCATTTTGAGTGCTCAAACTGCACTACGAGATGCAATAGGAAAACATGAGTTATCTAATCTATTAAGTGATCGAGAAGAATTAGGCAAAGAGATTCAACTCGCACTTGATGCTAAAACTACCCCATGGGGAGTAACCATTTTAAGTATTGAAATTACTGATATCATCATCCCTAAAGAGCTAGAAAACGCAATGAGTAAAAGGGCTCAAGCAGAAAGGGAGAAACAATCAAGAATAATACTTGCAGAAGCTGAAGTATCAATTGCTAAAAAATTCACCCAAGCAGCCACTGAGTATGATAATCATCCAAATGCAATGCAACTTAGATCAATGAATATGATATATGAAGGAATTAGGCAAAACAACTCAATGATGTTGATGCCATCAGGCATGATAGATTCTCTTAATATAGGGACAGCTCTCTCAGGCGCTGCACTACAACAAATACAGGAACTAAAAAATAAAAAGGAGAAGGTAGATGATTCAAATACAGAATGTTGAAAGAAATTATAAAAATGGAGATTTAGTAGTAAAAGCCCTAAGAGGAGTCTCTCTTGATATTCAAGACGGAGAATTCCTCTCCATTGCAGGACCTTCTGGATCAGGAAAAACTACCCTCCTTAATCTTATTGGCTGTATTGATACACTCGACAAAGGAGACATCATCATAAACAACACTCCAGTTTCAAAGATGAATAAGAAGGAAAAAACTGAGTTTAGAAGAGAACACTTAGGATTTATCTTTCAAACTTACAATCTCATTCCTGTATTGAGTGCCTATGAAAATGTCTCCTTTGTATTATCTATTCTAAAAATTGATGATAAAGAAATAGAAAGACGTACCATGAAGATCCTTAAAGAAGTAGGATTAGAAGGAATGGAAAATAGGCGCCCTGATAAACTCAGCGGTGGTCAACAACAACGTATCGCTATTGCACGAGCTCTAATTAAAGAACCTACTATAGTATTAGCTGATGAACCAACTGCAAACCTCGACTCTAAAACAGGAGAGGAGATTTTAAAGTTAATGAAAGAAATGAATGAAAAATATAATACGACATTCATATTCTCTACCCACGATAAAATGGTCATGGAATATGGCTCTCGTCTCGTCTCCCTCCATGATGGACTCATAATCAGTGATGAAAGGGGGAATTAAGTGAAATTTATTATCACCCTCGCCTTCAAAAATCTCACTCGCTATAAAAGAAGAACTCTCATCACTAGTAGTGCAATAGCTCTTGGCCTGTTGATGTTCATCCTCGTAGACTCCCTTCTAATGGGAGCAGAAGAGGAATCGGTGAGAAACCTCAAATGGTATGAAACTAGTAGTATGAGAATTATGCATGAAGATTATTGGCAAGAGCGATTAATGAAACCACTCGATCTATCAATAGAAAATCCTGATGCAATGATTGAAACACTAACAAGTGAAGGCATTAAAGCCACAAAGAGAACCACCTTCACAGCCGACATGATTCTAAACAGTATAGACTTCAAGGAAGAAGGAAATATGAGTGTTGTCGTGAATGCAATAGCCCCTCTTACAGACAACGACGTGTTTCGCTTTGAAAACACCCTAATAGACGGACGATT
Source organism: uncultured Spirochaetaceae bacterium (assembly GCA_964481535.1). GTDB lineage: Bacteria > Spirochaetota > Spirochaetia > Sphaerochaetales > Sphaerochaetaceae > SABI01. Next base: position 2,224 of record CAYZUR010000257.1, read on the forward strand.
TATCGCTCCTGGGAAAAATGAAGTAAACATCGGCTCGTGGTTTGCCGAAGATATTGGAGCAACAATTGGGGCCTATATCACACTCGTGACTCGAGGCAATGGGGGCTTTTATGAAGCAATGGATCTACAAATTGTGGGAATTATTAACTGTCCTAACCCCAATGTAAACAGAACGCTATTAATGATGCCTCTCGATACAGCAAGTGATTACTTGGCAATGGGGAAATCAGCAACTGAAATAAATATCAAGATAGAAGAATCTGCTGATATTGATAAAGAAGTTGCTCATATAAAAGAAATCCTCAATTTAGAAAAAAGTGAATACATCATCATGGATTGGAGAGAGCTTGCTCGTGACTTTGTTGCTTTAAGTGAAGCAAAACGGGGTGCCTCTACAATGATCCTTTTCTTAGTATTCATCATTGCAGCAGTTGGGATATCTAACACGATGCTCATGGCAATGTATGAGAGAATCAGGGAACTTGGAATGATGAGGGCTCTTGGAATGAAAGACTCATCAATTCAACTCTTATTCATCTTTGAAGCGGGTGGTATTGGACTCATCGGAGCCGTTATTGGTACGCTCCTTGGCATTATTGCTAACTACTTCCTTGTTGAATACGGAATAAACTTAGGATTTATACTTCGAGATATGGATATCGGGTATCGCATCACTTCTATCATGAGAGGAATGTGGAGTGTAAAGACTATCCTCATCTCCCTCTTTAGTGGAATTTTTCTTTCAATGCTCGTTGCCTACATTCCGACCCGTAGAGCCTTAAAGATGGATATCCCAAGTGCTCTTCACCACCAATAAAGGAAAAGATGAAAATTATGAGTATGAATATATTTCAAGTTGCAAAACGAAATGTCACCCGCAATATAAGAAGATCAATTCTTTCAGGAATAGCAATTATGGTCTCATCAATGGCTATTGTCCTGTTGTTCGCCTTTTTAGGTGGCATGAAAGCAGATATGAGACACAACCTCACCACTTACTATACAGGAGATGTAAGACTGAGAAATGCCTCATATGAAGAAGCAGAACGATATAATCCAATCCATTTAACAATTGATGAGATAGCGATACAAAAAGTATTAATGGATATACCAGAAGTTGAAGGGTATGTACCTCGTATCAACATCCCATCTTCATTCTACATAAATGGTGGCATGCAACCTGCTATGGGAA
>CAYZUR010000258.1:0-3408 GCA_964481535.1 uncultured Spirochaetaceae bacterium
TTTTACGAAGGGAATGAAAAGACCATTCGATGTAAAACTTATGGATGCAATGAGACCCTTTATTTTTAAGGAATCTTCTGTTATCAATGATACTTTACATCGAGAAGGAACTTGGCTCTATCCACTTGAAGCGGTAAGAGAGATTGTAGTTAATGCTTTAGCTCATAGAGATTGGACTCAAGTGAATGAAGTAGAAATTATTTGCTATAATAATCGCATGGAAGTATTAAGTCCAGGTGCAATGCATAATTCAATGACGTTAGAGAAAATGCTTGCAGGGCAACGATCCCCACGAAATCCTCTTATAATGGAAATTCTTAGAGATTATGGATATGTCGATTCTAGAGGAATGGGGGTGCGAACAAAAGTAATACCCCTTATGAGAAAGCAAAATAATGCTGAACCAGAATTCATCCTTAGTGATGATTATTTGAAGACAGTTCTTCCCAGTAAAAGATAGATATGTACCAACTAAGAAATCCACATAATCCAAATCCAGAAATCATTTGGTACCTTTAATATCCTAATAATTCAATGTTAATCTATCACTTCATACAATATAACTCCTGTAAAGAGTTGAGTGCAGTGACGGTCAGCTCCACCGTGTTTATTGTAATATGAAAGTCCAACTACTAGGCAATAGGAAAACTTACAAGAGTAGTTTAGCTACCATATCCATCGTTATAATTGCTAAGGGTAGAGGGGTATTCTCATGTCTCTTCAACTCTTAGGGTGCTGTTCTTTTCTTCCATTTTCAACGTATACACCACCCACATAGGTGAGTCTCGTGTCCATAAAAGATCTGAGACTCTATAGAATTCAAGCGAGTTGAGATTGAATCAATTAGTATTCTTTTCGTACAAAACCTATCTGTGTTTTGCTGTATATTCATCCCATTTATTCATCATCTCCACCTTCACTTTCTTTATCAAACATTTCAAAATCTTTTTCAGCCTTCTTAAGAGCTTCATTGAACTTAGCCAAGGGGAATTCTATGATTGCAATAGATTGTAGAGGAAGGTTCATAGAAAAAGAGTCATCTTCAATAACTATTGATGATATATCAAGATCTAAATTATGTTCCATATATAGATCGAGAGCAGAGGTAAAACTAGAAAGGATGAATGACTCTATACTTCCATCACTATAATAAATACGAATCCCATTGGTTAATTGAAGGATAGCTTGTTCATCGAGATTGTTTTCCTCTACTAATTTTTTTATTATTTGTCTAAGAGTCACAGAAAGAGAGTTGTTAGGGTCAGGAGTTTGTTCCCAGTAGGTCTCCTCCATATATATTTCTAAAGCGTCATATACTTCAGGTGATTCATAGCCCGATTCATGCCAAGATATTTCCCAGTCACCAGGGAATGCATCTGCAGCATCATCAAGGGTAACAAAGCGTTTGACATTTTCAGGGTTTATAAAGACCAGCTTGTTATTAAGGCTTTCAAACATGAAGGGCTCTATATCATCGATTTTATCTCCTGTTTCTAATAACGTACCAAGGGTAATAGGGTACCAGATGGAATGAGTGTTATGGAGGGGAAGAACCCCGAGGTTCCCCCAAAACCCATCAAGACCTTTCTCATTTTGCTTCATCATGAGATGATAATTGGAACTTTGCCTAGAAGCATGGGACTCTCCAAGAAGGGCAGATGTTGTGGTACCCAATTTGTATGCTAAATCTCGTAGGTTAGATAAGCTTGGTTCTGAAGTTCCACTTTCCCATCTCCCAATTGTCTGTTGAGTTGTGTTCATTAATGTGGCTAATTGTTTCTGAGTAAGGTTAAGCTGTGTACGAAACTCTTTTATCTTGTTCATTACATATTCTCCTTATGGTGAGTTAATCCTACATTAACACATTTAATGTGTCAATACACAATATGTGGGTTTTATCGTGATAGAGGGCATTAGAGTTCCATGTATAACAACACTTTTGATTCTCTTTCTTTTAACAAGTGTATTATAGAAATATAACAAGAGTTGTGGGATGCAATGTATCACTATAATTACCCTTGTTTTCACTAAAAAGAGTACTTTCACCACCGTGGTGAAAGCTGGTTTTTCAATGAAAATTGACATCTTTCCTTTTAAGATAGTCAAGGTTATTAGAGTTATCAGAGTCTAGAGTGTGAGAACACTCTACTATGTGCACTTTTATCTCTCTAAAGTTGCAAAAAGGTGTTTTCGAAGCTCATACCATTAAAATCCTTGTACATGCATCCTTGCTATGGTATTCTGTAACAGAGGTTACAGTAACGGAGGTTGCATTAATGAAATTCTTTGGAAGAGAGTATGAACTCAAGGTCTTACATGATATCTACAGTCAGTGCACTAATTCCTATGGAAAGATTACTGTTCTTACAGGACGTAGGAGAATTGGAAAAACCTTGCTTGCAAAAGAGTACGCTAAAGACAAAGATGCAGTATATTTGTTTACTAGTAAAAAAACTGAGAAGCTTCTTTGTGAAGAATTTCTTCCCTTGTATGAAGAATTAACTGGTGAGAAGTATATCACAGTCATCGAGCGATTTGCCGAAATCTTCGAGTTATTTGTGAAGTGGGGTATAAAGAACCCATTTGTGCTCATCATTGATGAAGCGCAGGAATTTGCACTCAAAGATAAGAGTATTTTTTCTGAAATTCAAAATATCTGGGATACATATAAGTTTAAAACACACGTACATATCATTTTCATTGGCTCAACTTATTCTATGATGGTTAACATATTCCAAAACGAGAAGGAACCTTTATTTGGCAGAGCAGATAGAATTCTCTATCTCAAACCCTTTAATGCCTATACTATTAAAGACATCTTAGATGAATATCATGCCTATAGTGTACAGAATCTTTTTCTTTTCTATCTAATCACTGGAGGCGTGCCACGGTATCTCGAAATCCTTCTTGAAAATGGGTGCGTCACACAAGAGTTAATCTTTGCCTTTATCTTGAGTAGAGACTCCTTTTTCATTGAAGAAGGTAAAAATCTACTCATTCAGGAATTTGGGAAAGAATATGGTACCTATTTTTCAATTCTAGAAATGATTGCCATAGGGAGAACATCACGATCAGAAATAGAATCTGTTCTTAATATGAGCATTGGTGGACACCTTAAACGACTAGAAGATGAATATGATGTAGTGAGAAAAGTGAGACCCGTTGGGGCAAAGAAGGATACCAGGAATCAGAAATATCAAATTAAAGATCACTTTTTCCGATTCTGGTTTAGATTTATCTACAAAAATATTTCACAGATTGAGAATGAGAGGTTTTCTTATGTGAGAAAACTCATTCTGCGTGATCTTTCTAGCTTTTCAGGATATGCTCAGTTAAGGCTATTTATTGATATTATTTCACAATCTAGTGACTATAGTATCGTTGGAACGTATTGGGAGAAGGGAAATC
>CAYZUR010000259.1:0-3401 GCA_964481535.1 uncultured Spirochaetaceae bacterium
GTGGGCAACCGATACCCGTTGCTTGTTGGCTGCATAGAAATGAAACTGGTTCCATGTATCCTCGCCAATTGGAAAATATATCCCTCTTCTAAATAAATAGGGATGTTAATAGGGAATGTATAGTCTTGGATTTTTACATCATTTCCAAAAAGAGATCCCAAGTATTTTTTCAATTCTTCATACTCTTGTTTCATAACAATTACAAAGTACCATATGTAATGAAACAAGTCAATGATTATGAAACTTTACAATAAATTAAGATAAAATAAGATAAAACCCAAAAGCTCATGATAAAAAAACCACCATTCACCTTACCTCATTCCGTTTTACTTTCTCGTTTATATATTGCTTTTATATAGTCTCTAAAAGGGTAATGAGACTTTCTCGCTCTTTATACATCTGTTTCAATTCATCGATGATTAATAGGGCTTCCTCTTTCCCATGTATCTGTATTAGCTCATTGAGCAATTCAACGGTAAGTCCATTGGTTTCTGTGTTACTAGCTGCACTATATATGAGTTGTTGATACAAAGAGTAAACTTGAGTTTGAGCATCAGGTAATAGGTGCTTACTGTAGACTCTCACCACATGGGGAAAGGGTGTAATAAGCTCAATTAGGCTCTCACTGAGGTGTTCTGCAATTAAAATATTTGCATAGAACTCTTTTAAGGGAGTAAATGTACTTTTTGGTTGTTGCTCATCTTCTTCCTTCATCTGCTCTTCTATATAGAGAAGAACAGATGAGAGTATTTTATCCCATCTATTTCTCTCACACAATTTCTTTAATTCATAATAATACTTCATCTCTCTATTTTCTAACAAGAATCCTTTTGCAATTGCAATACGTGCATTAGCATCCCCTTTTGCTTCAATGGCAAAGACAAATGCTTTTGCCCATTTTCGTGCCACAATCAACTTTTGATACGAAAGGATTGAACAATATGGGGCATCACCAATTTCGACAAGAACCTCTTGGTTAGCATGTTGTATTGTTACATTTCTCATCTCTTTAAAGGTTTTATAGGAATTTATGACATGTTCAAACTCTTTCACAGAGCCATATTCTTTCATCATTGAATACAAGTAAGTGGCTATTGATGAATTGAATAGATCCCCTCCTTTTGAGTGATGAGAAGAGGCAATCATTATATTACGAGAAAATTTGTATAAAGCTTTCTTTATTGAATGGTGAGATGCAAGGGGAAGCATTACATACATGAAGTCAATAATGTGTGAATACGATAATCCCTTGAGATAAAAATCTTTAATCTCGTTCATCAGATAGGTGGTAATGTTTTCACCTACTTCTTCATCCTTATATGTTTTTTGCACTAAAGAGTGGAGAGACTCTATAACATTAGAAGAAAAACTTTTAGGTATTTCCATCTTATGTTCTGCTAAGAGCATATATTGAGTTAACAACAAGAGGTTTAGTCGCAATACATAGTTCCATTCGCTTCTTATAAAAGCAGCATCTCGGAGGACAAAAAGTTTCTCTACGGCCTTTGTATAACAACTTTCAATACCTTTTTGTTCTGGACGGAAAGGGATTTCAATAAAGGCGAGGAACCCTTGAAATAAAGAGCGGAGTTTCTCTATATCTTTAAGCCAATCAATCTCTCTGTTCTCTTCTTCTTTAAAAAGGGTAATTGCAAGTAAATTTCTCATCCAAGGGATGTGGAGTATATACTCAAAAGACTCAGCAAAATCGTCTTTTGTTTGTAGAGCAATAAGTGAATTAATCTCATCAATCGAAGTGTATGTTTCGGATGAATGTGCTGGATGGTAATATGCTGTTTTTATATACTCTCCATCAATTTCTCTAAATATAGCCCTTTGATCATAATCATCACTATCGATAAAACCAAGGAGTTCTCGGATGGCAAGAAGAATTGCTACTTGATGTTTACAGTAAGGCTCCTTCAGTGCATAGGGACAAGTACATGTTATATTGAGTATCTCATACTCATCATCAACCTCAATTTCAACATCATACAAATGTGTTCCTTGCACTTTTCCTTTATAATGATGGTTAGATAATTTTGAAATGCTCTCAATTTCATCATAATAATAGATCCCTCTCCCCCTATCTACAATAATGGAAGAGATCGTTTCTTCATAGTCTCGTATGTTCACGAAAATTCACCTCACCTAAAAGTAGTATACTCAAAGGTGAATGATATAGATAGATATTTTTTTTAATTAGACCCATCACTATAAAGAAGTTTCTTTCGTATCACAAAATATGGAGTACAATGGAGCTATATCATAGCATGTAGTACTTTTATTGTACTTCTTGTCATTCTCTCACCTTTTTTTCTTACAAAAACATATTGTAGCTGGTCTTACCGGTGGAGCAGTAAAAGCATAGAAGGAGAAAATTGTGGAAGCTAGCCTTTTTAAAACAAACAAAAAGAACAAATTACGTATAGAATCCTATTCCCACTCTACTTGTAGGGTGAGAGAGACTCGACTTTCTGAATATAGAGATTTTGATGATGCCCTTCAAGTAACGACACCGTTACATGATGAAACTATTGTTGTTACTGAAAATAGTATCACAACTGGTGTGATGAAGATTTCAATTGATGAGAGGGGATATATCGACTTTAACAGATTGGGCGAAAATAAACCTCGAATTAGAGAGAGAAAATCTCCTAGAGCATTGATTGAGGGTGGAAGAAGTTTAAAATCAGTTGGTGGAGATTTATTCAAAGCGGAAGTCTTATTTGCATCCTATGATGATGAAAAGATATGGGGAATGGGACAACATCAATATAATGCACTCGATCAAAAAGGTTTAATCCTCCCCCTAAATCAAATGAACTCCCAAGTGAGTGTCCCATTCTACATCTCTAGTAGAGGGTATGGTCTCTTTTGGAATAACCCTGGTGTTGGTCAAGTTGAATTTGCTCGTAATAGAACTCGCTTTGTTATGAATGCAACACCACAAATTGATTACTTTATCATCATTGCAGATACCCCAGAAAAGATTCTTGAAGAGTATTATACACTCACAGGGTTTCCTTCCCCCCTGCCCTCTTGGTCAACCGGTTTTTGGCAATGTAAACTTCGCTATGAAACACAAGAAGAACTACTCATTGTAGCAAGGGAATATAAGAAGAGAAATCTTCCTATTTCCGCTATTGTCATTGATTATTTTCACTGGGAGAAACAGGGTAACTGGGATTTTGATAAAAAGTGTTGGCCAGAGCCAGAAAAGATGGTGAAGGAACTAAAAGAGATGGGAATAGAAACTCTTGTTTCAGTGTGGCCAACTGTTAACCCCGATAGCCTCTACTTTAATGAGATGGAAAATTCAGGCTATTTAATTGAAGCAGAAAAAGGGAATGCTTCTTTCATGCGCTTTACTGACACATATGAGAAGGGGGTGAAGTATC
>CAYZUR010000260.1:0-3369 GCA_964481535.1 uncultured Spirochaetaceae bacterium
CTATTGATTGCTCACTTATCGCTTCTCCACACTGTGGACAGTGGGGAGTCCCTACTCGTGCCCATAAAAGGCGGTAGTAGTCATATATTTCAGAGACTGTTCCAACAATACTTCTGGGATTATTATTTGTAGTTTTTTGTTCAATTGCAATAGCTGGACTTAATCCTTCGATATAATCAACAGAAGGTTTTTCTAATCTACCTAAAAATTGTCTTGCATATGCACTCAATGATTCAACATAACGTCGTTGTCCTTCAGCAAAAATAGTATCAAAGGCTAATGATGATTTTCCAGAGCCACTAAGTCCTGAAATAACAATAAGTTTATCTTTTTCTAAATCGAGGTCTATATTTTTTAGATTGTGTTGTCTCGCTCCCCGAATGATGAGCTTATTATGCACTATACCATCTCCTGTATATATTGAAAGAGTATTTCTTCAGCTTCACTTTCTAACACTTCTTTTACTAACTTTCCTTTTACATATAAAAAGACTTTATTACCTATTCCAGTAATAGCAATATCTGCAGATGCAGCTTCTCCAGGTCCATTTACTTGGCATCCCATAATAGCTACAGTAAGGTCTCTTTTGACAGAAAAGAGTCTATGTTCGATTTTTTTAACAAATCCACTTGAATCGAATGTGCTTCTTCCACATTTGGGACAAGAAATAAGATTAATGCCCCCTTTGTCTATTCCCACAGTTCGTAAGATTTCTTTTGCAGCAGCTATTTCATAGATATTATCATCACTGATGCTGATACGCATCGTATCCCCTATTCCGTCTGCCAAGAGTCTTCCTAGAGCCCATGTACTTTTTGTAACAGAACTAACGAGAGAACCAGCTTCAGTGACTCCTAAATGAAGGGGGTAATCACAAAGAGATGCGAGTCGTTTATAACTTTCATACGTGTAATCAGTGTTAGTATGTTTTACAGAAATTACGGTGTTTTTGAAGTTCCATCCTTCAAACCATGAGGCATACTCTAATGAAGTTTCTACCATTGCATTGACGGGGTCTTCATTTCTTAGCTTAAGGGGAAGTGACCCTCCATTTAATCCAATACGAATTGAGACATTGTTATCAAGGGCTGCTTTTACTACTTCTTTTACTTTCCACTTTGATCCAATATTACCAGGATTTATTCGTATCTTATGAGCACCACATTCTATCGCTTCTTTGGCTAACAGATAATCAAAGTGTATATCTGCAACTACAGGCATAGGAGAATCTTGGCATATTTTTGTAAAGGTTTCTTTATCTTTGTGACTAGGATAGCTAAAGCGGATAATATTACATCCCATAGTGGCATAACTACGTAATGTAAAGGTGAGTTCATCATACCAAGATCTATCAGATAAGGGATGAAGAGGGAGTGAATACATCGTCTGTATTGCTATAGGTTCACCTGTTCCGATAGAGATATCTTTTATTGGTACAATTCGTGTTTGTCGTCTCATGTTTAAAATTTCCTTTTTACTTTATTCACAAGATTTAGTGTATCGTAAATGGGAAAATTGGAAAAGGAGAAGCCGCTTCGTTCTTATGACTTTAATGAGCTCTCTCGTATCAAAGACAAATCTCCCTCATCGTATAAGGGAGATTCATTATTGTTTGTAAAAAAGGTTGAGAGTCTATTGTAATAAGAGAAGCAAGAAAACAAGGGTAAAGAGTGCAACTGTTTCAACAATACCAATTACGATAAAGTAGTTAGCTGTCCCTTTTCCAGTTTCTGCTAATGCATCTGATGCAGCTGCAGCAGTTTTCCCTTGCATCCACGCAGAAAGACCAATAGCTAATCCACCAAAGACACCAGCACTTAATAAAAGGGCAACATCTTGACCAGCAGCAGCTGCTGCACTGATGAAGTTCATTAAAAGAAATCCATATATTGTCTGTGTTAATGGAGCACCACTAAAGGCGACCATGATGAAAGGTGCAGGCTTATTATTTGCATAACACTTTTTCCATCCACCTACTGCTGCTAACGCTGCAGCTCCTGAGCCTAAGCCTGACCCGAGTGCTGAAAGACCGAGTGCTGCTGCCATACCTATCATTCCAATATTCATATTCTTTGCTCCTTATCGTTGTCTTTCACAACGTGTTTGATCTATTTTTGACCGTTTCACTAAACGGTTTGTATGTATATCCAGTCCATTCCATTCCTAGTTGACCAGAAAACTCTAATAAGTTTAATCGCACTCCATGAACTACTACACTTAGTAGTGCCATGACAATATTAAGAGAATGCCCTATCACAAGAACCGCAATGCCTGCAGGAAGGGCCCATCCTGTTAATAGACCAGAGGCCATATTATTAAATGATTGTGCGATTGCTAAAGAGGCCATTCCAACTGCAAAAAGACGGATGTAACTAATAATGTTACTAAAAGCACTAATTGAGTTTAAGAATGTCGTAAATAAATTCGCAGCGCCTCCCAATAATCCTTTTACAAAAGAGATATTCGGTCCTTGAGCACCAAATAAGACAATAAGTAAGAACCCACTTCCTACTACAGAGGCAACGACGACCATGTTAATAGTGGCATTTACTACAAGGGTAAGTACAAGGAAATAGAGGGCATCTATCATAATGAGCCAACCAACATCTGCAACAGCAGATAAGTCTTTACTTCCAATCTTTCGATAGATGTTCATCACACAGGCAAGCGAGAGTTGAACAGTACCAATGATGAAACAAAATTGCATCACTATGTTTTGAGCACTCGTTGCAGTAAGACCAAACAACTCTGGATAACTTGCTATTTGTGGGATCACAAGCGCTTGGAGGAAAGGAATACTGCTTATAATAGCCTTTGATCCAAACCACGTTCCAGTTACTGCTCCCCACACAATTGAGGTAATCGATAATACATATAACAGAACAATTGCATTTGTCGCTTTTTTCCCCTTTATATGCATTAACACTGCTACGATAAGAAAGATCACCCCATATGCACCATCTCCTACAATCATAGCAAAGAAGAGGGAGAAAAAGAGTAAGAACCACATACTGATATCTGCTTCTCTATAGCCAGGAACTGTTCCTAAGATATCAAATACGGGTTTAATAATGCCAATAGCTTTAGGATTGTCTACAAGGGTTGGAGGATTTTCATCTTCCCTAATATCGCTTAATGCATAGCCAATGCTATGTTTTATTGCAAACTGTTTAAAATTTTCTTCTTTGGTAATAGGAAGGTATCCACTAAGCCATGTAATAACGCCATCTTCTTCTTGATCATCCATAGATGCCTGTATGTTTTCAAAGAGAGTATCACTCTCTAAGACGGCACTGTAATGTTCAAAAGAAGGGATATGAGAAATGTTTTCAATGAGTTCTTTATCTATTTCACTAATTACCCTTTTAT
>CAYZUR010000261.1:0-3363 GCA_964481535.1 uncultured Spirochaetaceae bacterium
AAGTTGAAAGTTACACAACTTATTAAGGCAATAGGTGAAGAATTGAATCCCCTTTTAGGATTATTGGGGTATCAGATACCAAAAGGACCTTTCACGTTAGATGTAGATTATGCATCAGGTGAAAGGCCCCTTATGATAGAGATACACCCTATACAATAATAGTTATTTTAGTTCTTCATCAAAGCAGACTGCTACTTTTCCACAATTCCCCGAAGCCATTAATGAGTATGCTTTATCAGCATTATCAAGGCTAAAGCGATGAGTAACCAAATCTTCTGGATGGATATTCCATCTCACTAAGCGCTCTACTAAGTCTTCCATTCTCCAGATACTTGTTACCCACGAGCCATATATAGTTTTTTGGTCATGTATAATGTCTGGACTTGGATTAAAGGAGACCGTTCCACCTTCTCCAACAAGGGCAATTTTCCCCCATTGACGAGTTGCTCTTATTGCAATTGCCCTTCCACCAGCGTGTGCACTACAATCAAAAGCTTTTTCGACTCCTTTACCACCGGTAACTTTCTTTATGTTTTCAACAGTATTGTCATCTGGGACGAACGCTTCATCAACTAATCCTAGTTTCTTTGCAATCTCAATACGATCTTTATTTACTTCAACGCCAATGAGTTTATTTGCTCCAAGGGCTTTAGCAAGCATGAGGGCAGCAAGGCCTACTGGACCAAGACCAACAACGAGCACTGCATCATTACCACTTACACCGACTTTCTCAATTGCTTCATAGACAGTACCAAATCCACATGCAACTTGGGCACCATCTGTGTATGTTAATTCATCTGGAAGGAGTACGAGGTCTTTTTCATCTGCTAAGATATATGGAGCCATTCCTCCATCCCTCTGCCATCCATATGCAGCTCGATGTTCACTTGAACAACTAATCATATAGCCCATACGACAATCATGGCATACACCACAACCACTGATGTGATAGATGATAACTCTGTCTCCATCCTTAAATCGTTTGCACCCAGGGCCTGTTTGAACAATTTGTCCACATGGTTCATGACCTGCAATCACATTTTGATACCCTTCAGGTCCTTTTCCAAGATGTTCTCGATAAATAGCTCTAATGTCAGAACCACATATTGTAGAACTCTTTGTTTTGACTACCACTTGTCCATGAGAGGCAGTGGGTACATCATACTCTTTGAATGCAACAGTACTGTTTCCAGGTAGCGTTGCTCCTTTCATTCTTTTATCCATTATAATTCCTCCATACCAATACTAAAAATTATTGGGTAATCACCCCATTTTCATCCCATAAATCATGCCAATCTTTGGCTTTTTCCCATAAGAAAACGTGACCTTTTATTAATCGGCAATTTTTATCAATACTATCTATTGCCTCTTTCTCATCACTCGTGAGTGGGTCTGTATGTATTGCTTCTACATTACTAAGAATATTCTTTTCATTTGTCGATAAAGGAATTGGAACATGATTATTAGCCACGGCCCACTTAAGGCAAATTGAGGCTGGGTGCACGTTATGTTTTTTAGCAATATCTATAATTACATCATCTTCCATATCAACTGTATCATCATCAGTTCTGTCCCTTGTTGGGCGATGGGGCGAGCCAAGAGGGGAATACCCAATACATACGATATCATGAGTATCACAAAACTTTTTTAGTTCAGGTTGTTGAAAGTGGGGATGTAATTCCATCTCATTTACACTTATTGGAACTCGAGTATCTTTTAAGAGGAGTTCTAGTTTTGGGATAGTCATATTTGAAGTTCCTATGTGATGAGTGAGACTAGAGTCAACAAATTCTTCTAATACTCGCCAGGTCTCCATAAAGCTTTGATGATCATAGGGAACTGCATTTGGGCTTCTTGAATCTATCGAACACTTCTGTGGGTGGTAGTTCGGAAAGGGCCAATGGATAAGATAAAGATCGAGATAATCAAGTCTAAGATCTTTTATGGATTGATGGAAAGAGTCTCGAGCAGCTTTGGGAGAATGGGCATCGTTCCATAGTTTTGAAGTAATCCATAAATCTTCTCTTTTCACTACATTATCTCTAAAAAGTTCTTCAAATACTTCTCCAATTATTTTTTCATTTCCATAGACACTTGCACAATCAATATGGCGATAGCCATTAGAGATAGCAAATCTAACACTTTTAGCTATTTCTTTTGGTTCCACGTGGTCTGAGCCAAAGGTTCCAAGTCCAATAGGCGGCAGAATCTTTCCGCTATGTTTTATTGTTATACCATGATTATTACTCACATACATCTCCTCATAAAATGGTTCTATTAAATCGTATCATTAATCATGGAGAATACAATACGTAAAATACGATAACTGTATATTGTTTTGCGAAATACTGTGGTATGATACCTTCTATGGAAATAATAGGTATTTCACTCAATTTTCAAGACTCCTATGATAAAGAAGTCACCAGAGGAATTATTGAAGGGGCTAAGGAGCACCCAGGATGGAGACTTAGTGGTTCAATAGGGGGACTACGTGATGCATTTAGTAGAAAAGAAAAGCAACTCGATGCACTCATTACTCGAATAGAGAGTTCAGAAGCTGCAAAACGCTACAGTAAATTAGGTATTCCTATTATTGATGTAGCTGGAGCGTATAACATTGATGGGATTTATCGTGTTCAAAATGATGATGAAGCAACAGGCAAAAAAGCTGGTGAGTGTATGAGGGATTTAGGAGTGCTCTCTTTTGCCTATTGTGGAGTGAAGAATACTCATTGGTCCCAAGCACGACTTAAAGGGTTTTCTCACGCTATAGCAACAGATCCTCATCGTATTGCAACGTTTAATCGTTCTCTCCAATTTTATAAAAATCCACAACAAAGCAAAGAGCTTAATTCTTTTTTAGGTAACGTAACAATTCCAACAGCTGTTTTTTGTTGTAACGATATCGTTGCAATCAAGGTAACTCGTCACCTCCTTGATATGGGATACCAAATTCCTCATCAAATAAGTGTGGTAAGTGTAGATAATGATCCCTTGCTTTGTTCTCTTGCGACTCCTTCTCTTACGAGTGTTGCTCTCGATTGCTTTTCTATTGGGTATACAGCCGCTCAAGTTGTTTCAAAGCTCTTAGATGGTAACAGGGTCAATTGTGGAAAAGAACACCTCATACCCCCCTTAGACGTGGTTGAAAGGGAGAGTACTCAAATATTTTTGACACATGATGAAATTGTTCATCATGCCCTTCTCTTTATAAAAGAGAGGGTAAGGGAAGGAATCAATGTTCAAGATGTTGCCAAAATAAGCGCAACAAGTAGAAGAAACCTAGAATTAAAGTGGAAAAAGACACGAGGGAGAACAATCCTTAGTGAGATTATTGACCATAGATTAAAATTAGCTAAAAGA
>CAYZUR010000262.1:0-3360 GCA_964481535.1 uncultured Spirochaetaceae bacterium
TTCTTCTTTGTGCGGTAGATGAAACTCCTCTTGTAGTCGAGGTTGTCCTTTATCGCCTTGTATTCACAAAGGTTCTCTGAGAGGGGGATGATGTATTGGTTGCCGTTGGTCGTGAACAACATCAGGTTCTCGAGGGAATAGAAGCCTCTGTCGACAATGAACAGCTTCCCTTTGAATATAAAGGAGCCCAACAGGTCCTTCACGCTGGTCTTGTCGAGCATTCCTCCCGGATAGAGCTTTGAGAGCACCGGCTGGCCGGTCTCGATGTCGTAAGCCATCAGGAGGTTGACCTGCTTCTTCCCTGTCGTCCTGTACTTGTTCCCATACTGGGCGAGGTCGTTCTCATGGGAGTAGGATTCGATGCAGTGCCCGTCTATGGCTATCTTGTGGGAATTGTCCAGCAGATGCTGCTGGTACCGCAAAAGCCGCTCCTCCCGCCTTCCAAGCGCATCAAAAAGCTTGGAAAGGATATCATAGCTCATTGACATCGACGGGTATCTGACAGAAAGGCTGCTCTGGCCGAAGAGCTCGCCGATGTTCTTCAGAGCCGTGTACCCGTTTACCATGTACAGCAGGGCCAGCGTATATATCCTGGTGGCGTCCAAGGGATTGAAGAAAACCTTCAGCTCCACAAGCACACCCTTCGAGGCTTCATAGGCAATGGCGTACTGGCCATACTCGAGGACTGAGAGCTTCTCATTAGTACAGAAATTGTCGTTGGGGATGAAGCCCACTCCCTCCTTGATGCTACCGATGAGGCCACCCATCTTGAGACGCCACTTGCCGTCCTCGCCCTTCAGGTTGGTGCAGGTGTACACGTAGTACCCACCCTTGATTGCCTTCACCATAGTACCTTTCGGCTTGAGATCCCTGATGTCCTTGGGAACGGAATAATCACTCATTAAGGCCTCCTTTTTCGTTACCTACCGTTAACCTAATTATAGCATAATACGAAGGGTATTGGCAAGCAAAATAGTTGGTCAAAAAGGACTAAAAAAAGGTGGAATAGAGGTTTTACAAGGGAAAAAAGGGAATAGATAAGAGGAATAATAAAAAAACCGGACTGTATCACCCGATTTTAAGAGAAGAAAAGAATATTTGATTGGACATGACGAAGAAAATCACCAAAGGAATAGATTATCAGAGGTTTTCGTTACCTAATTTTTCTAGAAGTTGTGTTTACCATGGAATTAAGATTTTAAAGGATAATAGAAAATCTACTCATTTACTTGATGAAGCATTTATTGAACGAATTATGTTAAGTGTAACAGAAGTGAATGGATGTGCTATTTGCTCTTATGCGCACACTTCAATGGCCCTAAAGCAAGGGTTTAACCAAGAAGAGATTGAAAGCTTTTTAGGTGGAGATGGTACATATATTGTACCTCATGAAGCAAAGGCACTTCTTTTTGCTCAGCACTACGCTGATACCCGTGGCTATATCGACAAGGAAGCCTATGATGCGTTATTAGAAGAATATGGAGAAAGAGAGAGAGAAGTTATCCTTTCAGCTATAAAGATTATGATGGTGGGAAATATGATCGGCATTCCTATGAGTGCTTTTGGAAGCCGTTTTAAGGGACAACCTTATAAAGGAAGTTCTATCTTTTATGAAATCTTCATGATGTTATCATCTATTATCTTTATTCCTGTTTCTGCAATTCACGCGATCTTTTATAAAAAACGACTCAGGTTTGCATCTACAAAAGAATAAAAAGGGTAAAAATATTTAAATTATTTAAAAATTATTTATAGCGTTTTTATTTGACTTACCTACGCTTACTCACTACGATAGTATCTATTATGAATAAAACTAGAGTATCTGCATACATAAAGCTTATCCTAGCCCCTATTATCTGGGGTGGGGCATTAAGTGCAGCACGCGTTGTTACAACAATTGTTCCCCCATTTACTACGAGCTGTATTAGGTTTATCTTAGCTGCCCTAATTATGGTTCCAGCCCTTTATATTATTGAAGGGAAGTTTCCTCGTATCACTAAGAAAGAGTTTTTCTTACTCACGCTACTCTCCTTAACTGGAATGGTGATGTTCAATGTTTTTCTCTTTTCAGCTCTAAAAACTATTACAGCTATTCGAAGTTCTATTATGATTGCTTTTACTCCAGTAGTGGTAGCACTTGCAGCTTTTGTGTTATTCAAGGAATTAATTAACAAAGTTATGGCAGTGGGGATCTTTATTTCAATTGTAGGAGTTCTTATAACAGTAACTTCGGGAAATATTTCCGGGGTGATTGCTAATGGACTGAGTATAGGGGATATATATATGACCCTAGCAGTACTCAGCTGGGCTTTCTATTCAATTGTAATTAAGAGTGCAATAGCTCGCCTCTCTGCTCTAGCAGCCCTCTCTTATGGAGCCCTTATAGGAATAGTGATGCTTCTCCCTTTTACCTTTATCGAAAGGGGATGGTCTACTCTTAGCAATCTCACTCTCACTTCTACTATAAGCCTTCTCTATCTTGGATTCTTCTCTGCAGGAATTGCATACCTATGGTATTTTGAAGGGATTAAAGAGGTTGGTGCGTCAAAGTCGAGTGTTTTTTTAAATTTAGAACCAGTTGCTGCAATTCTTATTGGTGTTGTTTTCTTAAAAGAAGTATTAACACTTCCCCTCTTTATTGGAGCTATTCTCGTAATGGGTGGCCTATTTCTCACTTCATATACTCACCCCTCTAAAAAGGAACGTTTGTCGTAAACTCCATCTTTTCATGTGTATAGGGGTGAGTGAATGAAAGAGATACTGCATGGAGCATTAATCTTTCATCATCTTCTCTTTTTCCATATAACCGGTCTCCAATAATTGGCATAGAGAGCCCTTTTTCATGTGCACTATGAATTCTTAGTTGATGAGTTCTTCCTGTTTTAGGGGTAAATTCTACTCTTGTAGCATGTCTATCTTTATATGGTTCCACTTTAATTCTCTTGTAATGAGTAGTTCCAACTTTTCCCTTCTGTTCATCATATATTTGGTATGGACGATTATCAACATCGAGTCTAAAGGAGAGGGTAAGTGAGCCACTCTCTTGCATGAGTATTCCATCAAGTAAGGCTATATAGGACTTACGTACTTTGCGCTCCATAAATTGGATAGAGAGGTCTCTTTGGGCTTCTTTAGTAAGTCCAAGAACCAGGAGGCCAGAAGTGTCCATATCGAGTCGATGGACAGAGGGAGAGTCGATACACTCAACAATAAGGCGCCTCACTCGAGAGACCACACAATCTGACTTGTCAGGTCCAATACCTGGAACACTTAACAGCCCCTGAGGTTTATTTACGACTATTATATGTTGATCTATGTAAAGGATAGAGAGACTTATCATTGCACTAAGGAGGGGTTCAC
>CAYZUR010000263.1:0-3359 GCA_964481535.1 uncultured Spirochaetaceae bacterium
GATCTTTTAAATACAAACTATATGTGGGGCCATTTAGGTTAGAGTGTTTTTTATATTTTACAAACTCAGGGGTAACTTCTAATACTTTGGCTTTGATGGTTTCTCCATTAGATTTTGTAATAACATCTTTTATTACCTTGCAATTTGCTTCCCACATCTCTTCCATGTCTCTTTCAGTAAAACCTGGTCGTGATGTAATCATTTTTGTATCTGTTGAAACAGTACAAACCTCTTGCCCCTTCACTGTAAATAAAGAAGCCTTTGTACTTGTCCCACCGTTGTCCAATCCAAGATAATATTTCAATATAGCACCCTCCGTTATAGTATTACTCTATTAGGGTCTCACTATAAAAACGTTTTTGTCAAGTACTATTTTTAGGGTCTGATTTACACCCACCCCTCTTTTTTCAAAAGAATGTCTAATTGATTGAGAAGTGTATCAATAGAGAGAAGCAGATCTTTCTGTCCTATTTGCTCTACTACATGATTGATATCTTCTTCAAAAGATGTAGGCAGTAGTGGGCAAGTTTTCTTTGCCCACGCTATGAGTTTTTTCTCTCCTGGATGTGTTTGAGCGTTGATTGCAAATATGATATCAAAATAACTAGTTAGTAGTGCTGAAGTTCTATGTGCTTGGCTTACTACATCACCTCTAATAATGGCATGTTCAATCTGCTCATAGTAGGATGCCATGAGCTTATGTTGAAGCAAAGGATAATTCTTTGCAATAATTGCCTTTGTTAATTCTTTTGAGTAAGGGGTCTCTAAAAGCTTTTTAAGGAGAGCAAATTCTCCATCCCTATCATACAAAATAGTAGATGTTTTTATGTTGTGGATAAATGCTGTTGAATAGCCAACACTTCCATGATGCTCCTCCCATACCCACTTCACCTGCTCACGAGCCCATGAGAGAGAGCGATACATCAGATCCACAGCTGTACCATCTTTAAGGAACATCTCATCACCGTCATCAAAGAAGCTATTGCCTATTTCAGCCTTTTGAGCAAAAAGAAGCGCCATTTCATGACGAGTCTCTAAACTAAGTGGGACTTCGCTGTAGTAGTAAAGATCATAATCAGAAAGCGTATCAATAACTAAGCCAGTTCTTGAACCAGAGAGAACTAAGGCTTGAAGCCCTTTAGTTGCAGCTAACCAGGAAATAAGTTTTTCTATCATATCGTCTGATATTGCCACACAAAGAGGGAATAAAGAAGGTCTCCTATCCCATGCAAAGTAGCATTGCACCTCATACTCTGCTTATGTATCTCTAGAGTTGAGATGAAGAGCACCTATTTTTATTAAAGAGTGATACTCAAAATATTCTTTTATAGTGATTCTTATCTAAATATATGTGAAATTAAATTGCATCTACATTATTAAGACGATACTATCATTACGCATTCTTAAGGTAAGGAATACTACATGGTTCATATTTTGCTAGTGATTATCTATATTACTTTTATCAGCTTGGGATTACCAGATTCTCTTCTAGGCGCTACATGGCCAAGCATGTATGAGGTTCTTAATGTCCCAATATTCTATGCTGGAATGATATCTGCCCTTATTACCATAGGAACTATCATCTCCAGTTTGTTAAGTGGTCGAGTAGTTCGAAAATTTGGAACTGGGTTAACCATCGCTATCAGTGTAGGAATGACAGCAACTGCGCTATTTGGCTTTTCTCTATCGCGTTCATTTATCGCTCTCTGCCTATGGGCAATTCCTTATGGGTTAGGAGCTGGTGCTGTTGATGCTGCGTTAAACAACTTTGTGGCCCTTCACTACAAAGCAAAACATATGAACTACCTTCATAGCTTTTGGGGAGTTGGGGCAACTCTTGGCCCCTATATTATGGGATTGAGCTTAACAGGGAATTTAGGATGGTATCATGGCTATCGCACGATCAGCCTCATACAGATTGCGTTAACGATGATTCTTATTATTTCTCTACCAATGTGGAAAAAGAGTCCTGATCAGAAAATAGATACACACAATGTGACTCCTCACGTACCATATAAAGCTTTCATTCATCTGCCCATAGCGAAACACACACTCGTTGCCTTCTTTTGTTACAGTTCGGTAGAACAGATAACAGGGTTGTGGGGAAGTAGCTATATGGTTTTGAAAAAGGGTATTCCACCACAAGATGCAGCGTCTTTTATTGCCTTATACTTTTTAGGTATTACAGTCGGACGCTTTGTCAGTGGACTACTTACCTCTGCATTAGCTACAAAGAACATAATGCGATTAGGAGAAGGGCTCATTACACTCGGTGTGATAATAATATTCTTCTCTACAACAAACACAGCACTCCTATCAGGATTTGTACTGATTGGCCTTGGCTGCGCTCCTATCTTTCCAAGCTTGTTGCATCAAACACCTGAGAAGTTTGGAAAACAAGCATCTATTTCAATGATGGGGTTACAGATGGCAAGTGCCTATCTTGGAGCTACAATTTCTCCCCCATTAGCAGGATATATCACAGAAAAGATTGGTATCACTATTTACCCAATAATCCTGTTACTGTTTACCGCAATTATGATTGTACTCATTGAATTATCAAATCGCACAATACATTCACATCAAATCGTTGCGGGTGAATAACTCGATTAAAGTATATATTAGAGGATGCCAGCAATTGTATCATCACACACAATTGCTTCTTCTCATAAAACAGATACCAATCAAGAAACAGCCAATAGAGAGCTCTCATTTGAGCTCCCTATTGCTCATACACTATTTCAGGACAGCGTCCATTGAATCCCTCTTTCTGTGCTTACTATCAAAATTATCATCACTATCTTTGCCATAAGCTAATAGGACTTTATACGAGTCACCTTGCACAAAGGTTTTATCATAAATGTCATTAGAATCAAGTGGAAGAGCGAATACAATTGTTGTTATCCCGTTATTCTCTGTTCCACTAATACCACGAACATTGTCAGTTCCCCCTATGCTCGTATCAGAGTCAATACTTGTTGATTTAACGCCATAGCTATCTTGAACAAATAATGTTCCGTCTTTTACATACCCCACAACAAAATCGGCATCTTTCATCCTAGAACTTGGATTAAATCCAATACCAACCCATCCTGTGGTAGGAGCTGTTAGGGTAAATTCAATTTCACTTCCCTTAAACTCATAATTAACATTCCAATTCTCATCTACTTGTATCCAGTCTTGAGAGACAATAGCAGAAGATCCTTCTTCTTTGTCTCCTGATGCAAATAGCATCACCGGAAGCAAAATCAACACTAACAACAACGAAAATCCTTTTATTATACGCATAATCATATCTCCTATTAAGTAATTCAAATAAAAATGAGAAGAAGAAAATGCATTATCTCTTCACTCTCTTA
>CAYZUR010000264.1:0-3336 GCA_964481535.1 uncultured Spirochaetaceae bacterium
TTATTAGGAGTCATGAGAAAGCTTGAAGTGAGGGTAACGCCTATATCATAGCTATTTCCTAAGAGGGAAAATACCCCTTTTTGTTCATCAATAGGCCAAATGTCTACATTGCCTGATCCTGGATTGAGACTCTTCGGTTTTGATATCCCACATGTTTCCTTGCAATAAGAGATCAAGGCAAGCCTTGCATCCCTTAGAGCTTGTTTTTTTATTGAATCAACCCAATAAGGGGCAAGCATATCGAGCGAAGAAAGATCAAACATCTCCATCTCACCACCGCATGTGGCTACATACGCAAAGACACGAGTCACATCATCAAGGACTCGTAATGCTTTTCCTTTAAACACGACGTTCTGTATGGTGATTGAAGGAAGATCGTCTATAAAATTGTGCTCATCAATAAAACACTCTTTTAAAAGAACTTTTGGTTGCAGTCTTAGAGTAGCTTCTTTAAAGACGTGAAGAGCTTCAACTTGGGCATCATCAATATCATCAAAGCGAATACTTCTTTTGTATTGTTCTATAGAGGGGGTAAATGGGGGTGTTAAAAGAATTCTATGTTGTTCCATTTCTTCAATCTCGCTTATATTATGAGTGTTGAATACAGGTTGCTGGAGAGTCGCTTAAAAGAGCCCACTTCTCTTGTAGCAGTGAAGGCCCGTCATGCTGGGGAGAGTAGATACACATTACACCCATCTCCTGAGAAGCTGGCATATCTGTCACCCCGACTTTGACCCATTTGCCAACAACATCAACTAACAATGCTTTTCCCTTTTCTTTAAGAGGAATAAATCCTTTCATTCGTAGCATATAAGGTGCGACTGAGGTGAAAAACTCTTCAATTTGAGAAATTTCAAAGGGGGCCTCTGGTGTAAAAATACAATTGTTAGGCCTCCCGTGTACCCCCCATCCTTGATAGGGTGTAGGATCTTTGAGGGTGATGGGAATTGTATGTGTTGATTCATTAAATTGTCTCATCATCTCACTTGTGAGAGTTCCAAATGAAGTAGTAAAAATAGGGGCAAGAGGCCGCAGAGACTCAATGCTTGCTATAGTTGAGGAAAGAGATTCTTTACTCGCTATATCACTCTTATTTATAATAAACCAATCACTAAAGACTACCTGTTCTTCAATTGTTTTTAGAGATTGACGGAGAATCTGGAAACGATCAGCATCAACGATACAGAGCATTCCACCGTAGGTTACTTTTTGATGCGTTTGGTCTTGGATTATAGAAACAATCTCTAATAAAGGAGTCGGTTTTGCAAGCCCTGAAGCCTCAACAATGATTACATCAGGATGATATTCTATCATTTCAACAACGCTCTTTATGAACGATCCAGATAAACAACTACAAAAGATTTGTCCTCCACTGAGACTTTTTGTAGAGACTACTTCACTCAATCCTTTCACTAACGCACTATCTACAGTAATAGAACCAAAATCATTGAGAATAAGGCCAACTTTCTTATCTTTTAACTGGCTGATAAGATTATTAATAACACTTGTCTTTCCAGATCCAAGGAATCCTGTAATGAGATACAAAGGGATAGTTTTGTCCATTATAGAACCTCTGTGATGCGACTAATGAGTTCCTTTCTACTTGGGATAAGGGAAGAGAATGCAATCTTTCCGTTGATGTAAATACTTGGTAGTTGCTTCACTCCTACTTCACGACATCTGGCAATATTCTCCATTGTTGTGTATTTGTACTCTACAACATCCACAACTTCCGTCATTGCACTTGCTGCATCGTGCGCAGCTGCCAGCATGTAGGTACACGCTGCACATGTTGCTGAGTCGAGTGTAAAGACTTCAACTAAAGGGTGAACAAGATGTTCATAATCAGGGAGTGTCCCTGTGAATGCTACATCAGAGCGCTGGTAGTTAGCAACCATCGTTCTTGCACTATCTGTTTGATGCACTGCATGTTCAGCTGCTATTGTATTTTCAAATGGGATATCGTATGGCATATCACATCCAGGTGAAATAATAAGATGATGAGGCGAAACAGAATCAATGAGGTCTACAACAGATTTCATATTATCTTGTTGGTTTCCAAAGAGCATGATTGTTGTTAAAGGAATGTTTCCACCAATGGTGATGTTATACTTGTCTGTAATGATTTTTGCATCTTTTAAGGAAACATTTTCATCAACAGAAATACTATCAGGTTGTGTTTTACACATTGGCTCAATGTTCTGTGTCGCGTTTCCACATACGAAGAAAGAGGATTTTGTATCTTTTAATCTAATATGATCAAAAAGTTCAGAAAAAGGAGATGCCATAAATTCTGCAAAGTGAGCAGCTGATATTTGTGAGATCAATGGATCTACTACCGCCACAACATCAATGCCGGCTTCAACTAAATAGGTAGAGACTGCTTTGATAACTTGGGTCGTATAGGCCAGTAGATTGTGAACATAATCTTGGTCTAACATCATATCCATAAAGATTTCAGTTCCCCGAAGGTGAGAAGCTAATGTGAAAGGACCACAACAAATTCCATAGAGAGCTGTAGTATCCCCTATGAGAGGTTTTAATTGTTTAATTGCATCAAGATGAGTTTTTATTCTTCCCTCTTTGGCTGTAGGAATCTTAGTTGGGATATCATTCGTCTCTGCTAGAGGGTGAGTTTTTACTGTTGGAGGACTATCATCACTCCACAGCAGTTCACACCCAAGCACTTCAGCTTCGACTTGGAGGTCAAACATGATAGGTTGTCCATCAGGGTGGTACAACTTGTTTACTTCAAGTGCTGCTTCTACTAACATCTCTACGTTAGTAGAAACTTCTCTTGCATTGTGTCCTACAAGTTTCCCTGCATGAACTCCTGTAAAAGGAACCCATGGTAAGGCATCAGTAGTCTGACCCTCTAATGTTCGTAAAACCCGCTCTTTACCTCTCATTATCTACCTCTTATGATATTTTTTTGCACAATGCTAATGCTACTTCTGCAGCAGTAGCGGCATCAGATGTGTACACGTCTGCTCCAATTGAACTTTTATATGATTCGGTGACTGGAGCTCCACCTACCATTACTTTAATAGTATGTTGCAAATTAGCATCTTTGACTGCTTTAACGACATTTCCCATCTCTTTCATCGTAGTAGTGAGTAAAGCAGAGCAGGCTATAATATTTGCGTTATTTTGGATAGCTTCTTCTAGAAAACGAGCTGGAGATACATCTGTTCCAAGGTCAATAACGGTAAGACCTTTTCCTTTCATCATCATCCCAACAAGGTTTTTTCCAATATCATGGAGGTCTCCCTTGACAGTTCCTATAACAACAGTTCCTCTACTCTCCATATTCCCAGCAACTAATAATGGTTTAAG
>CAYZUR010000265.1:0-3333 GCA_964481535.1 uncultured Spirochaetaceae bacterium
CGTAATGGATTCCTAAAACTAATTCTAGGTATCATCAATGTTGATTTCAAAATTTAATAATAGCAAAAGACATATAGTCGCTGTCACAATAGCTTAGGTGAAATTGTTACCAAATCTCTCATAAAAGTTAGGTTACTTATTTTTATATGTACTTTTGAGAAAGAGTTTAGAAGGCCATCTCTATATGTCTAAAGAATGATAATCCAATTATTTTAGATACTTTGAAGAATTCTCCACTAGCTCTTCAATCTTAAACAGCTTACTTGTTTGGGATAATTCAACAACGACATGTGATGAATTGATAAGGTGAGGTGGAAGTTTATCCTTTAAGATTGAAACAATTAATTGAATGTGTTTGTCTTTCACATAGTCGGCTACTTTATTGAGTTGATTGTCATGCATGAGTTCTTTTTTATCATTAAGGAGAAAATGTAAGCAAGGAATATCCTCTTCATCTGCAAAAGCTGTGTAAGCTAAATCGAAGCAGAGAATTTCTCCCATCTTTTTCCCAGAACTTGTATTAAGGTTGAATGAGCTAAATGTATAGACTTGTTCCCCTTTTTTATTTTTATAGACTTTATATGTTAGTGCGTATTTTTCCCCATACAATTCATTTGATATTGAAGCAAAGTGTTTATTGAATTTCTTCAACTGAGACTTTAGGGTCTCTTCAAACTCTTGGGAAAAGAGAGCAGTATTGATTTCTTGTAAAGCGGTGGTGTATGTGGTGATATTTTGTTCAACTTCCTCTATTTGCGATACAATGCTTTCATACTCGCCTTTAACTTTGTGTTTTTCATTAAGTGTATCAATAATGAATTCAAGTTCACTAAAACTATCATCCTTAGCAATCTTTTGTGACAAAAACTTCTCATTACTAAGTAGTTCTTTTAGTTCTGATTTGTGGGATGTAATTCTTTTTTCGAGATCTGGCAGTTCAGCTCCAATAAATCGAGATTTCTCACATACCATAGTATTATGATAAGCCAACATTTCTTCAAAAGTTTTTTGAATCCCGCTCATCTCTCTTGTTGCAGTAAGATATAATGCTTTTAGGGTATTGACATTAATGCGAGAGATATCTTTTTCAAGTTGTTCCATTGCTTCTGTGATTAAATCTTTTCGAATGTTCATATTTGTTAATGCTGAGCTGCATCTGTTTATCTTGTATTTTACTGCATTTAATGCATCTAGGTCGTTTTCAAATTCTTCATTGAGATTAAAACTCGATTTTTTACTCACTAGGTCACCAATCTCATCATCTATAAGAGACAGAGCTAATTCGTATGATGTTTTAGTTTGTGTTTTTTCAAGTCTCTCTTTGTATGATTTTTCTTGGTGTAGTTTACTAAAAATCTCTTTCTTGTCAGCTCCATCATAAAAAATGCAGCCAAATAGGAATAAGTATAAGGCTTCATATTCTACATCTGAAGTGTATTTATTTATTGTTTTTACTGTATTATTGATGCTTTCATCTTTATATCTAATGTTGTGAGAGGTGATTTGTCTGAAGGTTGGTTTTTTTGCTAGATGACCTGGTATTAAGAGATTTTGCAATTGTTTTTCAAAATCTTTTTGGAGTATATCTTTGCCATTAATCCTATTTATGCTTTGTTTATTATGAAGAAAATTACGTTCAATAATAATCTCATCAGTGTGGGTTGCAAATTCTTTTGCAAGGATAAGAGTAATGAGTACTTCATTAGAGATGAGAAAATCTTTTACTTCTTGATACACGGATTTTTTATCTTCTGTATCTTCATATATGATGTTGGAATTTGCTCCTAGACAAAAATCAACAAGCTTTAGGACAGTGGTCTTGCCAACATTATTCCCGGTTGAAGTCGTGTCTGTAGTAGGTGTTTCATCAATAATAAGATTAAGCCCTTGAGAGAAATGTAATTCTCGAATAATTGTAGTAGGAGTAGAGATTATAAGACTTGTTAAGAACACAAGAGAACCTCCCCTTTTTCATTAACGACGGCAACATCAATTAAATAGAGCCAATCTAAGCACAATAAATATGTTGTAAATGGCATGTTATTATTATTCTTCACACGTTGATATAATTCAAACATCTCAATATGTGGTCTTTTGTTTAGTTCACCTAGTACTATTGATCCGTTGAAATAGATGCTTAATTCTGGATGAATATTGTCAGGTAATAACATGTTGGTACCCTCTAGGATTTTTAAATATTTTGCATTTCATAAAAGCATCCACTATCAAAATATCTACACACATAACTAATTCTTCATAAGGGATTTCTTTATAATTCTTACTACTGATAATTAAGTTCAAAATATTGTTGCTGACTCCTATAAACACCTCTTTTGATGTTAAATCTTTGTTCAGTAGGTTACTATACTCTTTTTTTATCATTTGCAAAACAGACATGCTCTTGTTTGAGCCTCCTTTATCAAATTCTGAATATTTTTCATTAATTTTGTGGTAATAGATTTTGTAGTCATCAATTGTGCTTTTTAACTGCAATAAGTCATTAAACTCAATTTTTTTCAATATTTCAAATTCATTCAGGTCAAGTGATTCAACTGGAGCAGATAAATTTTCATCTGCTAAAATTTTAATGATTGTGGCTAGATTTGAGTCTACCTTAACGACGTCAATCAGCCCCCCCAGTTCTGCCTTAACAAATTCATACAATAACTTTTGGGTAACGATATCCATGTACAGAATAGTCCTCAAGAGCATAGTTTTATCAATGATGTCAGTTGATGGGATAAAAGATAGGGTATATGGATTGTTGAAAATTGTATTCATAAGTGAGGGAGAAGCATCTTTAGAAATTGAAATAAACATGTACTTGTAATTAGCGTATAATGCTAATATCTCTTTGTTCAAAGAACTTTCAATCTTTTGTTTTGTGCATGTCGCTGATACTTGGATAATAACCTTATTCTCATCATCGATCAAATCTATACTCTCTACATTGTGTTTAAATTCATTCATGTTCTTGAAGTTCATATGGAAAACGAAGTTACATAGATTAGCAAAAAATGTTTCACTATGAATGTGTACATCAAGAATATTTAATTTCCCACGGGTTTGGATTCGGGTTGATAATGTGATCAGGTGCTCTTCTATATAGTTGTAGTACTGTGTTCTGTTCATTATCAAATCCCTTAGCTATTTTTTTCTTACCTTTATTTACCATATGACACCTAACCCGCCTCGTCAATGTCCATAATGCGATAAATTCTTCTTTAAAAAGAATATCGAGTACTACGTATTATTGAATTAAGCAAACCATATAGATCTAATCAGTATATGCCTTCCCATTGTCATATTTGAGTTACTCTCAATGAGAGATGA
>CAYZUR010000266.1:0-3302 GCA_964481535.1 uncultured Spirochaetaceae bacterium
ATTTCATCAACTTGTTTTTTTATCTCAGCTTTTTTGATCCCTTTTAATTCAAGTCCGAAACCAATATTACCAGCAACACTAAGATGGGGAAATATAGCATAAGACTGAAACACCATTGATGTGTTACGCTTATTTGCAGGGATGTCATTTACTAACTCTCCATCAATATATACATCGCCATGAGTTTGTTGTTCAAATCCACTGATGACTCTAAGTGTAGTTGTTTTACCACATCCTGATGGCCCTAAAAAGGTAACCATTTCCCCTTCATAAATCTCTATATTAACATTATCAACAGCGGTGAATTCTTTAGATACATTATCGTGGTCACCAAAAACTTTTGTTATATTTACTAATTTTACACTCATACTAATTTCCCTTTAATTTGAAAGCAATGAAGTTGTCGTTTGATATTTTAATCGTAAAATGGTTTTAATAATAATCATCGCAACTAAGATGATTGCTACGAGTATTACAGAGAATGCAGCTGCAGCTCCAATTCTCCCACTTTCTACCTGACTCATAATCTGTACAGTCATAAAATTCCATTTTGCTGATACCAAGAATATTGCAGCACTAATAGCTGTCATTCCTCGTACAAACGCAAAGATGAGACCGCTAAAGAAAGCCGGAACCATTAGTGGCAGTGTAATTTTTCTAAAGGTTGTATTGCTATCTGCCCCTAAGTCAATTGCTGCCTCTTCTATTGATGGATCTATCTGTTGTAATACAGCAATCCCTCCCTGAATTCCTACGGGGATGTAACGGAATATAAAGTTGAGTAAAAGAATTGCAAGTGTTCCTGTAAGATATAATGGTGCACTGTTAAACGCTAAAATATATCCAATACCTACAACTGTTCCCGGAACTGCAAAGCTAAGCATACTTGTTACTTCAATAAATCTTTTGCCTATGAATCTTTTACGAACAACTAGGAATGCAATAATCATACCTAATATACCACTAATTGGAGTAGAGACTCCTGCAATAATAATCGTATCTTTTACTGATTCAAATCCAACCCTAAAGACATACCTGAAGTGGTCTAATGTTGGAGTGCTATTATTTCCCCAGCTTGTTGCAACTGCCCCATAGAGAATTGAAGCATAAATGAGGATGATGATAATAGAGAAGAATATTGCTACAACAAAAAGGATATTCCTTGCTGCTGGGCTCACCACTGAGTTACTCGAATCAGTAGGTTTTCCAGTGACTGTTATATATTGTTTTTTACTCACATAATATTTTTGAATGACATATGCTGATAAAGAAGGGATGAGTAAGATAAAAGCAAGAGCTGCCCCTTTTCCAAGGTTATACATTCCTGTTATTTCTAAGAACGCCTGAACACTAAGAATCGGGTATTCACTTCCTGCGAGGATCATCGGGTTTCCAAAATCTGCTAAGGATTCTACAAATAAGACAAGCATTGAACTTGCA
This sequence comes from uncultured Spirochaetaceae bacterium, assembly GCA_964481535.1. GTDB lineage: Bacteria > Spirochaetota > Spirochaetia > Sphaerochaetales > Sphaerochaetaceae > SABI01. The sequence goes on from CAYZUR010000266.1 coordinate 1,441, forward strand.
AGACCTGGAATTGCTAAAGGAAGAGTTACTTTATAGAAAATCTTAAACCTATTTCCACCAAGATCCATAGCGGCATCTTCTAGGGTGGGAGAAATTGATTCAAGAACTCCCCTCATCGTGATATACGCAACAGGGAAAAATGTTATTACTTGAGCAAGTAATAATCCTTTAAATCCATATATATTTGCATCGGGTAATCTCAAAATAGTTGATGAAACAAACCCATTTCTTCCAAAAAGCATGATAATAGCGAGAGCTCCAATAAATGGAGGGCTAATAATAGGAATAGTGGCTATTAGATTGAAAAACTTTTTCCCTGGTATTTTAGCCCTTGTCAGTGCATAAGCGAAAATGAAGCCGACAATTGAACCAATGATAGCTGTGAGAGAAGCCATGACTAACGAATTGAATAATGCTTTTCTGTAATACCAAAATCCAAATGCTTCTCTAAAGTTTTTAAAGGTGAATCCATTCTCATCTGAAAAAGCAACGAGAGCAACCTTAATAAGAGGATAGAGAATAAAGAGAATTAAAGAGACAAAAATTAACAACACCATAGAGAATAATAGCGGATCTTTGGTGAGCATCTTTGTGTCTCTCAATTGAGCTTTAAGAGATTGTTTCATTGTGTGAATCCTTACTAACTACAACATAAGGGCAATCAAAATGATTGCCCTTATGTAATGTGCGATGATTATTTTGCTGTTAATACTTCATTTACCCAACGAGTGACAATTCTTTCATTGTTATCACTATAGTACTGAGTGTCGTATGGGATAATCTTAAGACTTTCAAAAGATGGCATACCTTGAGCTAACTCTGCAGTAGCGAGGACAGGATAGAAGAATGTGTTCTGTTGTGAAAGGGCATTTTGTCCTTTAGGTCCTGTCATCCAATCGATAAATGTTTTAGCTGCTTGTTCGTTCTTTACCCCTTTAAGGATACTCACAGCAGGAGCTTCAGCAGGTACACCCTCTGAAGGGAATACTACTTCTACAGGAAGGCCTTGAGAGATAGAGTTGAAAAATGCTGGAGTGAATTGGACACCAATTGCTGCATCTCCAACGTTTACCCCTTTAGAAGGACCTGTACCACTTGTAGTATATGTTTGAATATTTGTATTCAATGCAGCCATGTAAGCCATTGCAGCATCTTCACCCATAATTTCTATGAGGCCATATACTTGAGCTTTTGCAGTACCACTTGCTTGAGGAGTTGGTACTTGAATGAGGTTTTCATACTCAGGTTTTAATAGATCTTGCCATGAAGTTGGCATTGAAGCACCAGCTTTTGCTAAAGCTTTGGTATTGATACCAAAAGCAAGAGGATTCATGTAAATACAGCGCCAGAAGCCTTCTGGATCTTTAAAATCTTTTCCAAGAGCATCTAATGCGGGGCTCTTATATGCAACAGTGAGTCCTTCATTCTTTGCACTTACGTGATTTTCACTAGGAGCTCCAAACCATATGTCAGCTTGTGGGCGACCTTTTTCAGCTTGGATTCTTGCAAGAGCAGGACCTGTTGATAAGTGGACAAAACTTACTTCGATTCCAGTGTCAGCTGTAAAAGCTGAGAAAAGCTTTGCAGCATTTTCTTCATCTACGCTTGAATACGCAACTAATTCATTTGCATCACCTTCATTTGCTCCTTGAGCAAAAACAGAAGAGAAGACGAGTAACATACTAAAAATAACAATCATGATTTTTTTCATAATTCCTCCAAATAATAAATTCTATGAACCTAAGTATAGCACTTGTTGGTTAGTTGGTGTTAAAAGATTTTTGATGTTTATGTGAGAAACATGATTTTTGTTAATTGAAATATTAAATGCACTTCTTAAAATTAAATAATTTGATTTAGTC
>CAYZUR010000267.1:0-2680 GCA_964481535.1 uncultured Spirochaetaceae bacterium
TTGAGGTTTTGTAAAATAAAGCTAATTGTCTGCTGGTAAATGTCACCAATCTTTCCAGTAATGTCACGGCTATCCAAATAGATTTGCGAGGTTATGGAGTTAACGGGGAAACTCCCTGCCTTCACTGTGAACTGTGGATACTTGATTGAGGGATTGCTGCCAAACAACAAAGCACCTGCTATATTCAACATGCCGTCTTTCCCCAGATTCATGTTGGTAATTATCGAATCCAAAGGCAATGAGGCATTTTTAAGCAACTCACCATACCGTTTTTCAAAAAATCCCTTGAAATAGTCAAAATCCAAGTCAGCAATGGTCATACTAGGGGTTATCGTTTCGTCAGCATGGACCAAACCTGAGGACTGGAATAATCTTTGTATTTCGTCTTGGGCTTTAATACCTCTTTTGCCAGCTCCACATTTTACCCAAAAGACCCCTGTATAATCGTGATAGGGTTTATTGACTCCAGCATGTACAGTAATCACCATAACCACTCCATTTTCGGTAGGGATATTTTCTGTCTTAGGATTAATGGCAGGCCTTACTTTCTCGCTAGCTGAATTTGAAACCATTTGGTTCAAACGACGAATATCTTCAGGTGAAAGACCTTGGATAGTTCCATCATCATTAATTCCAATAACAATCAATCCACCATCACCATTGCTAAAAGCAATCATTTCCTGGGCAAGGCTATCTGGATTCGTAATATTTCTTTTGAATTGATGTTTGCTATCTTCTCCATTGGCGAGTATTTTAATTAATTCGATGGCTTCCATATAGTATAGATCTCCTTATCTTCGTTTAAATGCCTCGTCTCCGCCTTCCATAATATCCACAATAGTATACTTTGAACTATAGGGACATCAATACCACCAAGCTCAATGCTGCCCACGTCTTTGGAAAGTGAGCATGCCATAACTTGCTCACAATCACCTAAAACAGGAATATTTGGATTATGGGTTGCCAAAATAAATTGGATATTACTTTTCAATTTTACCAATAGTTTAATCACATCATTATAAATCGTTTAATTGTCCAAATCATCCTCAGGTTGATCAATGATAATTACATCGAAATCCTGGTTTTACCCCTTATTTTGCAGAAATTCGGCCTGTAGCTCTATCTGTTTTCTGAATTCTTTTGATTATTTCCTCAAGTTTAGCATCCAATCCCTACTTCGGAAAGGAACTTTCATAGATTTTAAAAAATTTTCATCAAGGAAATTGAAGAATTCCTTCTATCGAGAACTTAACTGATAGAATCAATGGAATATGCTCAAATTAACAATTGAAATGTAGATATTTACCTAATAAAGAACGAAATAATTCGATAGATATTTGTCGTTCACAAAAACACAAACCACCATATAGACGATAATTTCTTTTTATCATTGCACTTCTTCCACTATTCATAGTAATATTAGGTTTGCAAAGTGATTTTTTCACTTAGAGGAGCATATTATTATGTTAATGAGGTTTAGAGTTGGAAATTTTCTTTCATTTAATGAAATGGTTGAGTTTTCTTCTATCGGCGGGAAAGTAAGAAACAAAAGTGAACATCTTGAAACTACGAAAGATATAAAATTACTCCGCTTTGCTGCAATATTTGGAGCTAATGCTTCTGGAAAATCTAATATTGTTATGGCGCTCGATTTTGCGCGTCTGCTAATAATAGATCAAGCACCCATCATTACCTCTCAAAAGTATTGTCGAATTATTAATGAAAACAAAGATAAACCCAGCTATTTTGAATTTGAAATAAAACTTGATGATAAGTATTATGCGTATGGATTTGAAATACTTCTAAGCAAAGGAGTTTTACATTCAGAGTGGCTTGTCGAACTTCTCCCTAATAATACTGAGAAAATACTATTTGAACGTAACCTAGAAAAAAACACTTTAGAATTTGGTTCTCAATTCAAGAATTCTCCTTCGTTTAAAATTTTAAAAATCTTTGGTAATGAAATAAAAAACAATAAGAAAGTCTTATTTCTCTCTGAAATGAATCGAAATAAAGATGAATTTTATAAAACATCTAAAGAAGCATCTATGTTTAAGGAGGCATACAATTGGTTTAAAAGAACACTAGATATTAATTATCCAGATATGCCGATCAGTCCATACTCATATTTTATATCTAAAATGAATTACGAAGAAGTAAGAACTCTTATCTCGTCCTTTGGTACTGGAATCACCGATTATACATTAAAAGATATAGAATTATCTGATTTAATACACAGTGGCATTCCTAAGGACCTAATTAATACCATTATCGAAGGTTTAAAAGCTGAACAACCTCCCCAAGGAAAAGGGAAACATTTCGGATCAATGTTACGAGGTAATAAAAATATATTTTTCTTTGAACGAAAAGGAGAAAACGTACATTTTAAGACTATCGAATTTACTCATAAAAATTGTGATGTTGCTTTCTCTGTCGATGAAGAATCTGATGGAACTAGAAGATTACTTGATCTGATTGAAATTATTTTATCAGCACGAAGTAAAAGAAAGAAAACTTTTATTATTGACGAGATTGATAGATCTCTTCACCCTCAACTCACCTATCGTTTCATCGAATTATTCTTAGAAGAAGCCATAAACTCTTCTGTTCAACTAATCGTAACAACTCATGAGGCAAGATTAATGGATTTCAACCTTTTAAGAAGAGATGAAATTTGGCT
>CAYZUR010000267.1:2690-3302 GCA_964481535.1 uncultured Spirochaetaceae bacterium
TCAGAAAGGGGAATCATCTCTCTACTCACTTGATGCTTTTAATACAAGGTTTGATCAAAAAGTTGATAAAGCGTATCTAGATGGTCGATATGGTGGAGTCCCACTATTTAGCACATTGTTTCCAATAGAGGTGAGCATAGATGAGAAATCGAACTGAATTTGGTAAAACAGAAAGCAGTACTAAGCCTAAAACTATTAAAAATAAATACTTTTTAATATATGAGGGTTCAAGAACTGAAAAGATCTATTTTGAAGGTATTATTGCACATAAAGAATCTATTGGAATTACTTCACTAATACAGCTCATTCCTCTCTACAGAAACTTTTCGGAAGAAGGGAGAAGTAACCCCAAAATAATACTTCAAGACACAATTGATTATCTTGAGAAAGATATGAATGATGATACCTACACACCATCTCGGTTAGGAGAAATGATTTTCAGTTACCTAGAAGATTATGGTTATATAAAAATTCTTTCATTTGAAATAAAAAACTCTATCTACCAATCACTCAAACAATATATTAACGAGAAAATAACAAAAAAAAATGGACTCATTGTAGATAAATTAGAAGCTATCACAAAAATTCTCAACTTTTTGGAAAATAAAAAAT
>CAYZUR010000268.1:0-3284 GCA_964481535.1 uncultured Spirochaetaceae bacterium
AGATACTCGTTCCAAATAAGGAAGGAAGGCGCTCCGGATCTGTCGTCATGGTCCTTGTTACTGCAATATTTTGGTTTTTCATTGCCCCTTTTGGTTTTACGAGAAGGAAGTTATCACTAATGTTTCTTGCGATACCAAAAAGACCATCAGCATATGCAATTGCTGTAGAAAGGGAGAGAGAAGTAGAGAAGCTGGTAAATTTATTTGAATACTGTTGAGAAATGCCTAATGAATAAGCGCGACCAACATGTGAGTAGTAGAGTCCGCCCTGATGATCAAGCAGATCATCAAACTGAATTCCACTCAGATTAAAACGAACATTATCGGATTCAGATCTAAATGGTTTAAATGATCCACTTATATAGGTATTTGTCTTAAGGTCAGAAGATGCTGAGACGGTGAGGTTCTTATTAAATGTGTAATTCCCTCCTACTTGATAGGTTATATTAGCACTCGTATTTGGTTGCTTACCCACATTCAAAGAGCCTGTTATTGCTAAGTTTGGAATGAGAGAGATACCCATACTTAAAGAAGAACGTATTGAAATATCTGAGAGGTTGGTGAGCCAACCAAGGCCTGTGGAAACAGAATAACGGAAGCTCTCTCCAATCCTTCCTGAAAAACCAAATGATCCATCTAAAGAAGCTCCAGGGGGTATAGTGGCAGATGTTGCAACATTAATAGATTGAGTAAATGCTGCAGAAGAAAAAGAAACTGAGAACGAGAAGTTTCCAATAAAAGGATTTTCTTTCTTATTCGGGAACGCATAGCCTGTGTTAAATGAATAGCCAAATCCAAGTGGATTATTTAGACTCATGTCGATATTCCCAGCTAACGTTCCAATAGGAGAGGCATATATAAGATTTAATCCTAAAGCAAATGCTTCTAAGTTTGTACTTAAGTTATAAGAACCAGTAAATTCATGGGTAAGACCTGCTCTTTGAGAAATTCTAAAGGATGGACTCAACAGGTCATCTACAGGTGTTGATACCCCCAGTGCATACAGGACATCTCCTTTTGCCATGAGTCTAGAATCATAATCAATATCAAAGATAATGTCTCTTTTCTCATCAGGGTTATCTAATGGTGTGATTTCTATTCTTCCAATATTGACACCTTGGTCAAATGCAAAATCTTTTAATTCATATATTCCAGGAAGTAATTCCCTCCGATATACACTTTTTTCATTAATAAATACTTCTACAATACTCGGTTCTTCAAAAGTAATTTCAGAATTATATTGGTGATTATTAGGAGTAACATCCCCATAGTTGTATCGTTTCTCAACTCCTAATCCTATCCTTTCTTTTGAAAGACCAAGATAATCGTTCACGTTACCGAATGTAAGGCGTATAGATTGCTTTGTAAAATCATAAAATCCTTGAATACCATTAAAGGTAATATAATCATCTAAAGAGGTAGACCAAGAATCAGTAACTGAAGAGAACCCTCTTCCTGGATGAACACGAAAGGAAAATTCAAAAGCTACATCTAATAAGTTAAATGCTGTCTGTGATTGTAGGGTAAATAGAGATGGCCAGTTAATTGCAAAATCGCTTGTAGTATCCCATGAAATTGAGGAATACATCGAGAGATTTGAATGCGTACTAAACCATGGTCTTGTGAGGGTGGTAGTACCACTCATCTGATACATACTGTATCGAGTTAACCCAGTTCTATTAATACTTAAGACTCTTTTTGGAAGCATCCAGGTTGGGAAGTATACGTAGAGTTCAAACTTTTGGTAATCATAAAATCCATCTATCCCTAAATCAATAAGAGTTTGAAGGGAAATATTCTCATCTTCTGTTTCAAACAGTGCTTTATATACTTTAGGAATAACAGCTGTACCAACAGTTGCTTCAAGCTCAATGAGATCTATGAAAAGTTCTTCATCCTCAAAGAATACATTAATGTCTATAACATACTCATCGTTAACATAGAAAGGAACGTAGTAAGCTCCCCCTTCAAACAATGTGGTATCTTCTTCACCAGCTACATAGAAATCAGCCCAAAAGTCATCTTCCTCTTCAACAAAAGCTGTTTCATCAAAAGGATCCATGGCTCTACTATCAGCTACCATGTCTGTATCAGACGGAACTTCTTGTACTATTGCCTGTCCAACTACTGTTGGAGCAGCATCAGATCCTTGCCCTCCATCTAATTTTGAAGCATCACTATCAGCATTTTCTATAGTATCTATCTGTTGGGGTGATTCATCTAAAATAGGTTCTTGATCTACAATATCTACTGACGATTCTTGATTAACACTATCCATTGAAAAATCTTGAGGGGGTTTTTTACTCACATCATCTGCAACAATGAATGTAGGAGTTCCCCGTAATCCAGTTTCTATTCGAGGCGTAAAACATCGAATAAATATGAGAAGAATGAGTGAATATACTATTAAAATCAACAAGACTGTTAATATTCTTCTCTTATTATAAATCATGAAGAAACCTTATAACGTGCTAGTACTCTCGTAAGTAATTTTTGGTGTTAAGAGGGAACCAATACTTGCTGTGGAGGTAGGAAAATTAAAACCTGCTGGCCATGCGACTTGAACACTAACTGTTTTTCCGGCTAACAAATTCAATCCATTGACAAAACTAAGTGCTTCACCCTCATAGATTACCGATTTCCTTGTTTGATTGTGAATAACTTCGACCCTTACATCCTTCAAGATTTGGTGTATGGTGCCTGTATTAGATACAGTCAAAGTAAGCACTTCTCGTCCATCACCAGTTTTCGTGGGGAGAGCTGAAAGAACATCTACTTTTGGACTCACTCGGTTTGGGGTGATATATAAACTTGTCGTGTACACATATAAAAAGTTAAACATACTTTTGTTTTCTGTTGCTCTCCCTTTAGTATATGGAATCTGCTCAGCTCGTAGTCTAAAGGCAAGTTCTGTAGGAACTGTTCTTGGACCCCTATACTGAACTCTCACTATCTGAGAACTCTGAGGTTTTAAGATTACTTTGCTTGGGACAATAGAAAAGTATGCGGCAGCACTCTCGTTTGCTTCAGCTCCATCTTTAATAAGATCTCTTGTCAAAGCAGATACTTCTACAGCAATACTATCACCAGAATCATTCACAATTGTGTATGTTTTAGTACTATCTGCACCTGAAGGAGAGAATTCCTGTTCCAGCGGAGAAAACTGAAAAGCAAAGAGTGGATTAAAGATTCCAACTAACAACATAATGGTAAAGATTATTCTAATTTTTTCGACCTGTGCGGTTGGGGGCACCTAAAGCATAGAATCTGTGAGAGCCATGTAC
>CAYZUR010000269.1:0-3260 GCA_964481535.1 uncultured Spirochaetaceae bacterium
CACCAATTCTAAATCAACCCGAGTTAAAAGACGGGAAAGTACTCCACCGACACGACTTTTGGCAACGGTATAAGGGGTCACTAGCACATAAGAGAGTTCATAATCCATACAATATACTCCTAATAACAATTACCCACATAGTAAAGTATAGGGCTCCTTTTGTCCATGAAGTCCTAGAAAGGATTAGGAGAAATAAATAAAAGAACAGTACCGACTACTGCAATAATTGTCCCGATAGATGCTAAAGGACTCACATAGCGTTTTAAAATGTATTTTTCTAATGGTAATAGTAGTACTGGGGTCATTTGTGAAAGGGTGGTAACAATACCCACAGGGGCAATGGAGAGTGCCCAGAGGTTAAGAATAATACCTAGCACAGGGCCTACAAGAGCTGCGGCTACGATTAGCAGAAGTACCTTTATTTGACTTTTGTTGATAAATAACTTGAAGTCTGAGAAGAATGATTTTCGTATTAAGGTAAAGATAACAAGGGAGATAAGACCAAATAAGAGTCTAATAACATTTGCTGAAATTGGATGAACTGATGAACCCATCCCTTTTTTTGCAAGAACCATAGCAAGTGCTTGGGTGATAGCTCCTAGAAAAGCAAACAAAACCCCAGTTTCAATATTCTTGTTACCAGTTGTCTCTTTCTTATTCTTATCAACTAAGATAACCAATGCAACACCTAGTAATGTCACAAACATCCCAAATGCTTGGAAATATGTGATTACCTCTTTTTCAATAACATAAGCAAATATTGTAGAAAAAAGGGGGCTTGTAGTCATAATGACCATAGTTTGCCTTGCTCCAATTTTCACAAGAGCACTAAATATAAATAAATCAGCAATACAAAACCCTAATACACCAGAAATTCCCATAAAAATCCATGACTGGAGTGATACTCCATGTGGGAATAATGTACCTAAAAAAAGGAGGTGAATTAACAAGATTGCAGGAACTGCAATCCAAAGTCTAATGTGAGCTGTAGTAGAAGAGCTTACAATTCTTCCAACATAAGCATAAATTAATGAGTTTTGTGCAAAGCAAAGTGCAGTAAATAGAGCGAGAGCTTGACCTAATAGGAGTTCCATAGAGTAGACTATTACAGAAAAATGGGAATGGGTAAACTATGTATCCAACCTATTTGGAAATATATTATGATTAATTCGTTCTATTGCATCTAAAAAAGAGAAATTCTTTAGTTAAGTAACCACAATGATGCTGTGTATTTTCTTCATTCATTGAGATCATCCTATTTTCTACCTCTTTATATAGGTGTTGGTGAGGACTCCAATCCCTTCAATTTCAACTTTTACTTCATCCCCATCCTCCATTTTTCCAATTCCCCCTGGAGTTCCTGTGAGTATCACATCCCCTGGATAGAGAGTCATAATCTGATTGATGTAGCTAGTAAGATAGTGGGCTTTGAATATGAGGTGTTCTGTATTGCTTTTTTGAACTACTTTGCCATTAAGATATGTGGTGATGGCAAGATTCTCTGGATTTACCTCATCACTAATAATGGGACCAAGTGGTAAGAACGTATCGAATCCTTTGCACATAGTCCACTGCCCATCCTTGTGCTGTAAATCTCGAGCGGTAACATCATTAGCACAGGTATATCCTAAAATATATTCACCTATATCAGTGATTGGTATCTGGTAGGCTTTCTTTTTAATAACAATCGCTAATTCACCTTCATAATCGACTCTCTTAGCGAAGGGTGGATGAATGATTGAACTCATTGGCCCTATAGCTGCACTACTTGGTTTCATAAATAATACAGGAGAAGAGGGGAGGGAGAGGTTCATCTCTTTTGCATGATCTCTATAATTAAGCCCAACGCATACTGCTTTAGAAGGGATGGTCGGGATGAGGATCTCTACTTCTTCAATACGATAGGTCTCTTTTGCTATTGTATAGGGTTCAAAATAGGAAGGATGTATCTCTGTAATGATGTTATCTTTTAAAATTCCATATTTTTCTTTCTCTTCAAATGTAAAGTGAATATATTGCATATGTGTTCCTCTCTCCTTATGTTACTATATCATTATTATTGGAATAATTAATATTAAGAATTCGTTTTGAAAGGATTTAAGAGGTCATTATGAAAAAAACGCATCTGATGCTATCAAAAGAGCAATATATTATTATGGGAATCTCTGCATTCCTCTATATTCTTATGGTAACAAAGATGTTTTTTACCATTTCTATTGATTCAAAGGCTCTTATTGATCTCATCATTATTTCTACTCCTCATAAAGTACAACAAGCGATAGATCTCCTTCCACCTATTATTGTAAGGCCACATTATATTCAGCTTTTCGTGGACTCCCTCTTTGTAAGTATGTTTTACCCTTTACTGATTTCTCTCTTTGCCTCATCTTTTCTCTCTATTGCAGTTATCTCAATAAGTGGACTCTCAGACATTATAGAAAATGGGGTCGTTTTCTATTTTTTAGTTAAAAGAACTCCCGATGCATTTGTTTTACATATTGCTAGCATTGCAACAAATATGAAATTCTTATTTTTGGCTCTATCTGTTGTAATTATTATAGTAAAGTTATTGAGGAAAACATCATAATATCTTATTGTTGCACATATGCATAACACAGTTATTTTTGATATGGACGGCACATTAATTAATACCTCAAAGGGAATATTTGCAACAGCAAATCATACAATGAGGGTGCTAGGAATGGAAGAACTCCCCGAGTCTCAACTAAGAAAGTTTGTAGGTCCACCCCTCCCTGCTTGTTTTAGAATCGCATGTGGGCTAGATGAAGATCTCATCGAAACAGCATGTAAAATCTATAGAGAAGAGTATCTTAAAGGGAATATGTACTTAGGGGATGTGTATCCAGGTATTGTAGATCTTCTCGACATCCTTAAGGAAAAAGGGATTACGTTGGGAGTTGCTACTTTAAAAACAGAAAACATGGCATTTGAAATCCTCAAAAAGAAAGGACTCTTACCATATTTTAAAAGTGTGAAAGGAGCTGATGTTGAAGATAAGCTCACTAAAGCACAAATTATTAAAAATGTGTTAGTTGATCTTAATATAAAAGAGTATTCAACTGTCATGATGGTAGGGGACACACCTCATGATGGAGATGGTGCGGTCACTGTTGGAGTAGATTTTGTTGGAGTCGATTGGGGTTTTGGGTATCATAAAGGGCACAAAATAGAAGCCGGTCCCTTCATCCTTGGCACCATAGACGAAGCACATCAACTTCTCGAATATCTATAAAGAATAA
>CAYZUR010000270.1:0-3252 GCA_964481535.1 uncultured Spirochaetaceae bacterium
TTTTATCTATAGCATGGGTTATTGTTGCTTTTACCACATATCTGTTGCCTCTTCTCTCCATATTCTTCTTTATGTGTATCCTTAATATCTTATTTGGAGTTGCAAATTCTACAATAGTAGTTGGATGTAATACCTTAATTACTCGAGTAGATAATGAGAAAACGAGTTCTCTTCTTTCTGCTATGCATGTGGTAAATGGGATTGGTGCGTTCCTTACTCCAATAGTATTTACCATCATCATTCAAAGAACTGGTGATGTTGTTCTCTCTTATCATATTTATTCAATCTTTTTTCTCTTTTTAGCAATTTTTGTGTTGTTTGCTCCAAACCATGAAATAGTAAAAGTAATTAAGAGTGTTGATAAGAAAGTAGTTCATCACCAACATAATAACATCTTCCTTATTTTCCTTCTTGCCCTTATAGCCTTTGTCTATGTTGGCTCTGAAATTAGTTTTAATGGATGGATTTTTACCTTTATGAAAATGCAATTTCCCTCTTTTGGTGGGAATGCCGGCTATGTTACGGCAGCATTCTGGTTTTTCATGACACTCGGGAGAATTCTTTTTACTAAGTTAGGAAAATATTACAAAGTGAGAGACCTAATGCTACTCACCCTTAGTGGGGCAGCTGTTGGGTTAGCTCTTATAGCATTCTTTCCTAGCATGTTCTATATAGTGTGGATTGGAACTGCTATTACTGGGTTTTTCATGGGGTCTGTGTTTCCATTTCTTTTAGCTTTTGGAGATCAAACTATTGGAATTACAGGAAAGGTGAGTGGAATGTTGTTTGCAGGAACAAGTTTTGGTGGAATGTTGTTGCCCTATATTAATGGGCAAATATTTGAAAAATTTACCCCCGCTACTGCAATGTTTAGTATGTTAACTACGATTCTTATCACTTTTACGATCTTCTTCATTATTCACAAAATAGTCCCTAAAAATGAGAAGGAAGTACAACACATTTCACTTAAGACTGTGTATGAGGCACCACTAGTTACAAAGTCTGACAAATAGGGCAGATGTGAGTACTTCTTCCTCCTACCTTTATCTTTTCTATTAATGAAGAACAGACTGGACATGGTAACCCTTTTTTTCCAAATACCTGTAAATAGTGTTGGTATTCACCCCTCTTTCCTTGTATTTGGTAATTACTCTCACCATTTCCTAAACTTGTCCCTCCCTTTTCTATGCTCATCATCAAGATTCGTTTCATGTTGTTCACTAATAACGTACACTCATCACTTGTAATGCGGTGGCTGAGGGTAAGGGGGTGTATGCGAGAGGCAAAGAGGATTTCATCTACGTAAATATTTCCAATTCCACTGACATACGACTGATCTAACAGAAATCGTTTTATCCCTATTTTATGAGAATGCAATAGATGTAATAGAGTAGGTGAGTCTACGTTGGTACTTAAGGCATCAACTCCTAGATTCTTATGAGCATCTTCTCCCTTTAACGTAATTAATATCTTTCCAAACTTTCTTGGGTCATGAAAACACAATAGGTGAGAGCCAATATCAAAGATGACTCTGTCATGCACGTCGATAGAGCCAGAGTGGTTCCTTAGATAAAAAGAGCCACTCATCTTAAAATGAACACAAATAATAACACTATTAGAAAGATGAATAAAAAGCTTTTTTCCGACTCTATGTAATTCAGTTATGGATGAGCCCACAATGGAAACACTCTGGGTGAGCATATTAATGAGGGAATTGGGGTTGTAGACTACAAGTGAGTGTATTGTTGAACCAACAACTCGCTCACTAAGATAGCGTTTCATAGATTCAACTTCCGGTAATTCTGGCATATATTTTTATCACTCCAATGTTACGAAACTACGTTAATAGGAGTCCCTAATGAAAATTGTGTAAGGTTCTTATATGCTGTCTGTATGAGTCTTTTTCTCGATTCTATTGGAGCCCATGCAATGTGGGGGGTGATAATTGCATTTTCAACTCCTCGCAGTGGGTGATTTGGTTTCATAGGCTCTTCACTTATTACATCAATAGCTGCATATTTTACTTTTTTAGCGATGAGAGCCTCTTTAAGATCTTTTTCATTAATAATTTTTCCTCTTGATGTATTTATGATAATTACCCCATCTTTCATACTTTTTATTGATTGAGCATTAATCATCTCAAATGTATTATCTTGAAGAGGTGTGTGAATGGTAATTACATCACTTTCTCTATATAGGTCAGCAAGGGAGACATAACGAGAGTGGAACCCAATCTTTTCCCCTATTTTTTTTGGATGATGAGCGACTACTTTCATTCCAAAAGCCATTGCTATTGCACCAACTTCCCTTCCAATATTCCCATAGCCCATAATTCCCATTGTTTTTCCATGAAGTTCGATTAATGGGTAGTCAGAGAAACAAAAATCTGGTGAATCTATCCACCTTCCTTTATGCACTTCACTGTTATGATGTCCCACATGGTGGCAAGCTTCAAGGAGAAGGGCAAAAGTGAACTGGGCAACAGAGTGGGTTGAGTAGGATGGGATATTTGTTACACAAATATTGTGCTTTTTAGCACTCTCTAGATTAACTACATTGTAGCCAGTTGCTAATACACCAATATATTTTAGATGAGGAGAAGATGAAATTATCTTACTCGTAATTTCAACTTTATTGGTGAGAATAGCATCAGCATTTTTACATCTCGATAGAGCTTCTTCTGGAGTGCTCCTGTCATAGACTTCTAAAGAGCCAAGAGAGAGAAACTGGTCCCAAGAGAGATCACCACTATTCGCAGTGTATCCATCTAATATAACAATATTCATAATATTTAGCTCCATCTATAGTATCAATTTTACATTCTATATTGGAAGAATTGGTCAGATAAGTAAAGAGCAAAGTAGAGGTGAATGTGCTTAAGTGAATTAAACAATGAGAAAATGGGTGTATTTATTCTAATATCTTATCATTTGAATTTATTTAAGACAATTATTCTTAATCTACTTGACGTTTTTGTCCCCACGTGGTAAAAGTTATCACGCTTCAAGTCTCCATCGTCTAGTGGTTAGGACACCGGGTTTTCATCCCGGCAACGGGGGTTCAATTCCCCCTGGAGATGTAATTATAGAACACCAGAAATGAGAATAACACCTCAATGCTTCTGGTGTTTTTTTATTCTCCCACAACTTTTTCCCAAGATCCTTTCATGATATATTAAACCTCATTAATAATTAGGAGAAACACATGGATTATTCATATATTAATTTGAATTTAGAAAATATTAACGATGAA
>CAYZUR010000271.1:0-3234 GCA_964481535.1 uncultured Spirochaetaceae bacterium
CAATAAAAAAAATCTAAACATACAATAAACAAATCCCAACAAAAAAATATATAACATGAGATCCCGTATTTTTGCTTGCTTCTTCATTGCGATAAGAAGTTTCAATCCTTCCTCCACCGCCTCTCTCTTTGTTTTGTACCCTGAGACCAGCAACGCTTCATGCATCAATTGGTCATCAATGACAATATTAGTTCGCATGTCAACCTCCTGATAGGAAGAAGAGTCAACCGACTTTTCTTGTCGTTCCTGTATATGGTTATCAAAACACATTCCCCTCCAGCATGGAGAAGTATCCCTCCTCACTGAACACCAGATGGTCCAGCACCTTGATGCCTATGATGTCACCAGCTTGCCTGAGCCTTCGAGTGACATCCCTATCCTCCACACTTGGTTCCAGGTTGCCGCTAGGATGGTTGTGGGCTACCAGGATTGCTGTTGCACGCTGTCTTACTGCCTCAACGAAAACTTCACTCTTAACGTGATGAAAGACACAATTAAATTATTGTTTTGTGGGATTCAAAAAGGAAACATCATTTAATTTTGCGTTGCACTGTAAAAAACAGAAGATAATGAACTCCTAAACTACTTGAGAAAGCCATAGTAACAGGTTTTTTCTTTTTTAAGTGGACATTCCCCATTACTGCTCGTGCTGAAAATTATGACGATCAGGTAAAGGTTGGAGGATTTCAATCTTTTACACTGATATCTGTAGTCCAACATGTTCTGATGGTTTCATTTTTCTTATGCTTTCTCATGTTTTTTTGGTTGATTCTATCTGTTTCACAACCTTATCGAAGTCATTAAGTTCATTCGTTGCGGCTGTAAGTCGGTTGGCATGGAACTTCTCGTATTCAATTTCAGCCGTGTTTTTTGCAATCTCATGAGAGATTTTTCCAGCGTTTTGAAGAATTTCTCGGTCATTAATATTGAGAAAAGCATCTAGTTTTTTTATCCAGTCATTCATGTACATGGGAATGTGGCGCATAGCCTGTCCTTGGGCAAAAACTAAGTACTGTTCAACTAAATTGTTGAGCGCTGCTAATTCTTCTTCATTCAGGTAATTCTTTGCAACACTTATATCCTGCTTACGTACTTTTGTTCCTCGGTAATTTGTTAATCCCATATTTGGTTTATCAGCATCAGTTCGAGAATGGATTATTTCAGCTGCTGTCTTACCGGTGATAGCCCAGTGCATTTTATTCTGAACTGTTTTGAAGAAACCTATACTCATCTCTAGGGTAGGGTCATAATCGATGCTGGTAGAATAAATATCGGTGATCTTTTGATAGAAACGGCGTTCAGAGGTGCGTATATCCTGAATACGTCGTTCAAGTTCCTCAAAATAATCAAAGGGTTGGTCTGGGTTTTTGAGTCGTTCATCATCCAATACAAATCCTTTTTTTATAAATTCAGTCAATTTTTGTGTTGCCCAAATCCGAAATTGAGTTGCTACATGACTTTTTACGCGGTAACCAACAGATATGATCATATCCAGATTGTAATAATCCAGAAGTCGATTTATTTGACGATTGCCTTCCTGACGAACTGTCAAATATTTTTTGACAGTTGACTCTGATATAAGTTCCCCTTCCTCATAAATGCTTTTAATATGGTGGCTAATATTTTGTTTCGAGCTTTGAAACAGCTCGGCCATCAACTGTTGGGTCAGCCAGACGGATTCATCCTCAAACCGAACGTCGAGCTTGAGATTCCCATCTTCGGTTTGATACACCAGAAAATGTCCTTTGGCGGATTCTGTAATATAATCTTTAGATTTCATTTCGTAATCTCCAGTTTGATTTCATCTATATTTTTCTGATGTATGATATGCACTCATATAGGGTAACATTTTTTTTGACTCACAGCCACCGAAGAGAGAGATATCGTAAAATGTAAGCATGCAATTGTATAAAAGCAGCACTAATTTCAAAAACCAGAGTATCAAAAGCAATTTTGAACCGGGGCGTCCTTTGGTACAAGACCACATGTCAAAATGCATTGTTGCTATGTAGTCATTCAGTCATCCTGTTGTGTTATCAGTTTTCTTGACGATAATCTGGAACCTGTGTTTAATCAGGTCGATATAACCATTTTCCTCGGTCGAGTAGACATGGTCGGGTAATAATCTCTAGTACTATTAGCTCTCAATGCCCCTCCCAGAACCGTACAAATGCCGATAAAAGAATTATCCCGACAATCAAGATAGCATTTTTCTATCTTCTTATCAGACATTAAGAAGAGTTTTTTACTATCGGGATTTCCTAGAGCCCATATAGCTTTTTGATAATATCCTCGTCTAATAACATTGGAGGTTCAGACATAAAAAAAGGATCGTCACTTCTTAATGCTTTTTCAATGGCCGCCCTTTTCTTATTCACATCAAAGAAAGTGTATATCAGGGTTGTGGTAAGTTGCGAATATCCCTGCAAAAGTGCTCTCTCCTCCAAATTTATGCCTGCATCATACCAATGTTGACTCCTAGTATGCCTCAACAATTTCTTACGTAAGGAATTGCTGCGCCGTAGCAAAGCCGCTATTATCTTCTGAGTTTTATATATTTTCTGCTAAGAATGTATACCCCCCTCGTTCACGACTCATTTCTTCTTAGGTTCCTTTGTTTTTTTCTTTCTTTTCTGTTTAAATGGAGGGGCACAACCTTTTGGGACAAAATACAGATATCAGGATTTGGGACATCGAGGCCAAAAGCCTTCACATATGCCAATAAATGGAGGAATCTTCTTTGCCCTATGGGTATGTTCTATACACCTTATTGAGCGCATTTCATCTAGAATCTCCAGCGAAGAAGTATATTTTTCACTGAGGTTAGTACTCTTATAGACTTGTTTGAGGTAGGAGCTGAAGGTAAGAGCTACGAATAATACCAACAATCTTCCTTTTCTTGTTAGTTTTTAATCTCCTCATTTTTTTGATCTGGTTGAAGCTATTTTTTTAGATTATTGGATGGTGATAATTTTTTGACCCGAAGATTTCATCTGGACTATTTCCAATCTTCTTTATCTCAGGATTCTCTGCTACTAGAGTCTGTATATAGGCGAAGATTTCCACATATTTCTCATTGGAGAGTATGCCATGGATGGTCCGCCAAACTATTTGGAAATATATTTTTTTCTCAATTGTTTTCTTTCAAAAGATAAATGAAGCATATTATAATGCTAATGTATTTACAATAGACATAAAAAGTACTATATTATGGTCGAAAGCATAAAATTAAAA
>CAYZUR010000272.1:0-3230 GCA_964481535.1 uncultured Spirochaetaceae bacterium
GTAATTTTATGAACATGTGCCTTTCTCTATATTTTCCTGGTAATATTTGATCAATATGGTATGCTGCTTTATAGATAAGGAATACTACACATTATGCTTGAAGATGGAATATATGAACAAATTATTGATAGTACTATTGAGAAAGAAATTGAACTTCTGAGTGAAAGAGCAGGTTTAAGTGAAGTAAACGCATATGAAGCAACACAGTTACTTCCTCTCTACCTCCACAAATATATAGAAAAGGTGATGAGAAGTCTAAGAGATCCTCGCCATGGAACAAAACAAGCGGAACTTACCAACAAAATTCTTGATCTTCTTCATGAATATGGCGCAATTGAAACTGAATTAGCAAAACCAGTGAAAAAGTTAAATTTTATTAAAAGCCATGCTATTCAAACCCACATACCATCTTTTCCTACATCAGGAATCTCTCACTCTGCCCTCTTTACTGGTGATAGCGGTGAGCCTTCCCTCGATAGAGAGTTTTCGTTAGAAATAGCAACTGCAAATTCCATAGATTTTCTTGTTTCATTTGTTCGATTTAGTGGATTAACAAAGATCCTCCCTGCATTAAAGGAAGCAACCACAAGAGGGGTAACAGTTCGTCTTATTACAACTACCTATATAGGAGCGACTGAATTTAAAGCTATAGAGGAATTTAGCAAACTCCTTAACACTAAAATTTATATTTCATACGACACTAATAGAAAAAGGCTCCATGCCAAAACCTATATATTCCATCGTGAAAGTGGCTTTTCTACAGCCTATGTGGGGTCGTCTAATTTATCAGGAAGTGCAATCACCTCTGGATTAGAATGGAATGTGAAGATTGCAAAACAAGAACTACCTGATACATTCAAGAAAATAAAAACAACATTTGATTCCTACCTAATGGATAAAGATTTTGTCCTTTACAAAGAAGAAGATGCTGCATTGCTTATAGAGGCTATTAATAGGGAAAAAGGAAAAGATAGCTCTTTTAAACAACGCCATTTTCTTCACTTTACCCCACATCGTTATCAGCAAGGAATTCTAGATTCCTTGCAATTTGAAAGAGAAAGTAATAATAGGTATAAAAATCTCGTTGTTGCTGCAACAGGAACAGGAAAGACAGTTATTGCAGCGTTCGATTATAAGAGATTACAAAGAGCTCATACTAACGAGAAACCTTTTAGACTCCTTTTTATTGCTCACCGAGAAGAGATTTTACTTCAAAGTCTTTCCACATTTAGACAAATCCTAGAAAATGGAGATTTCGGTAAGATACTCAATGCAAAGAGAAAACCAGATAATTATGATTTTATCTTTGCCTCCGTTCTCTCTGTCGACAAACATATTATTGCAAAAGGTGTAGCACCAGAATTCTATGATATGATAATCATAGATGAATTTCATCATAGTGCAGCTCTTAGTTACAGCAATATTCTCGCCTACTTCAAGCCCTCTTACTTCCTTGGCCTTACAGCTACACCCGAGCGGCATGATGAGAAAGATATTCTAGAATATTTTGACAACCATATCGCAGCTGAAATTCGTCTTGGTGAAGCCATTGAAAAAGATATGCTCTCAGTTTTTCACTACTTCGGAGTAGCAGATGAATATACAGCGTACGATAATATTAAATGGGTTCGTGGAGGATATGACGAAAAAGAGCTCAACTTTTTGTTTACTGAAGATAAAGTGGTTGCATATGCAAGAGCTAAACTAGTCTATAAATCTCTTATTGAATACTCAAGTGATATTGATGATGTGAAAGCTCTTGCATTCTGCGTTTCGATAAATCATGCTACCTTTATGGCCACTTTTTTAACATCTGAAGGAATAGAATCAAAAGTTATAAGCGGTCAAACACAAGAAAAGGAGAGACTTGAAGCAAAAAATTGGCTTGTCAATGGAAAAAACGCAAGGTGTATTTGTACTGTAGATGTGTTTAATGAAGGGGTCGATATTCCCAACATAAACACCTTATTATTTTTACGCCCTACAAATTCACTCACCATTTTCCTGCAACAACTAGGGCGGGGATTAAGGAAAACAGACGAAAAGAAATTAGTAAATGTATTAGACTTTATTGGAAATGCCCATAAAAACTTCCGTTATGATAATAAGTTTTCTGCCATTCTTGATACAAGAGTTGATAGCGTAGCAGCACAAGTAAGAGGTGGATTTCTCTATGCACCAAAAGGATGCTATATACACTTAGACCCTATTGCAAGAAGGTACGTTCTAAATAATATTAAAGATGGATACAGTTCAAATGCTTCAATCAAAACTTCAGTACAAGAGTGGGCAGTAAACAGAGAAGATCCATATGATGTTGGATCTTTCTTAGAGTATGCAGATATCACCCCTTTTCAACTGTACAAAACTAAAAATGCTTTTTATCAGATAATTGATAAGCAGCCACAGGATGATCGAGGAATCTCCTTGTACCGTCTATCCTTTATTAATAGTAAACAGCTCCTTAAATACCTTCTTGTATACTTACAAACAATTGATTCTTTTACTATCTCTACTTTAAGTGAATTAGAGAAAAAATATCTATTGATGCTTCATTTCGCGTACAACCCTAAAGCGACAGAAAATGTCTCTATTGTACATAATGAATTGAAACAGAACCAAAAGTTGGTAAATGAAATAATATATCTGTTTACGTATATGGTAAAACATCTCAAGCAATATACGTATCCTTATACATCTGTCCACACGGATATTCCTTTAGAGGTACATGGAAAGTATTCAAGAGATCAGATAATGGTAGCTGTAGGTAATTATCGACCTTCTACCATGAGAGAGGGGGTATATCATGCAAAAAAGGCTTATGCTGACACATTTTTAGTTACAACGGATAAAGATCCCTCTCATTATAGTGAAACAACTAATTATGAAGATTATGCTCTTAGTGAAACACTTTTTCATTGGCAAAGTCAAAGTACTACAAGAGAAGGAAGTAATACAGGTCAGCGCTATATTCATCACCATAAGAATAATCATGAAATCTTACTATTTGCTCGAAAAGAGAGACGAGATGAATATACTATGATAGCTCCGTATTATTTCTTAGGGAGCGCTTCGTATGTATCACATGAAGGAGAGAAGCCAATGAGTATTATTTGGCAATTACACCAGCCTCTCTCTGTCTATTTATTGTCACTATTTTCTCATTAACAATTACATATGAGCAATAATTGCATCTCCAAATGCACTTGTTGAGACTTCAGTAGAACCTT
>CAYZUR010000273.1:0-3228 GCA_964481535.1 uncultured Spirochaetaceae bacterium
AGTGCTAATCATACTCGCCCTATTAACTCCTTTTTCCTTATATTCACAGGGAAATGTTGATATAAACAAAACAGAAAAAGCAGTAGTCAGGGTCTCTGATACTATGCCAGGACTCATCACTCCTGGAGTATGGAATGGACAAACATTTAGTTTGAATTCATCTATATATGAGTATCTAGTTGCTCTCGATGCCACAGATAACTCTTTATCACCTGAACTGGCCACTTCATGGAGTACGGATGATGGCAAGGTGTGGAATATTGAAGTTCGTAAAGACGTCACCTTCCATGATGGCTCAGAATTAACTAGTGAAGATGTAAAATACACTATACAAAGAACTCAGGATACAACTCTTGGTCATGCAAAGAAAGCTGATTTTGCAGCGGTCGAATCAATAGAAATAGTAGATGAGTATAATCTTATTATCACTCTAAAAGAGAAAAGACCTACTTTCATCTATCAATTTACTGATTATAATATGGCTATATTATCATCAGAGTATGATTATGCAACCCTTGGAGAGACTAAACCAATGGGAACTGGTGCTTTTAGGTTAAAAACTATTACACCGAAGGAATCAGCGGTTCTCGTTAAAAATAATGAATACTGGAATCCTGCCTATCCTCTCATCGATGAATTACAAATTTATTTCAGCCCAGATGCTGAAGTATCGTTGTCAATGCTTATAAGTGATCAAGTAGATGTTGTTCCATTTATAACACCAGTAATGAGAAAAAGAATTGCTGATTATCCTGAATTAAAAGTAATTATCCCTTATCAAGAACAACGATTTCTCTCAATGGCTGTTGATACAGCTCCTTTTGATGATAACAGAGTAAGACTTGCTATAAAATATGCAATGGATCCAAAGTTTATTGCTAGAGCTGCAAATCTAGAACTAGGAAATGGGATTGATTATGGTGAAACACCTATTATGTCACTCCTTCCTCAATACGAACCTTTCCCCTTAAGAGAAAGAAATGTTGAAAAAGCAAAAGCATTATTGAAAGAAGCAGGTTACCCTAAAGGAATCACGATAACACTCACCTACGCTTCTGACCATGCATTCAACCAAGGACTTGTTCAGGCAATAAAAGAACTTGCGAAAGACGCTAATATCAATATTCAATTAAAAGGATATCCTAGAGATATATATTTTGCTCAATATTGGCTAAATGAACCATTTACCCTCACAACATGGGGAGGAAGAGCAGATCCTAGTATGCTACTTAATCTTGGATATAGATCAGATGGTCCATGGAATGAATCACATCTAAACGACAAGAAATTAGATAATCTTATTGATAAGATTTCAGCGGAAGTTGACGAAGATGTGAGAAATGTTTTATATAAAGAACTACAACTATACTTTATTGAAAATGGAGCAATGATTAATATTCAAGTTCCATACTTTGTAGCAATGAATCAGAAAATTGCTGGGTATGAACAACCGTTAACTATGCTTCCAAATTATAAAAAAGTTTATATTAAGAAGTAACTGGAAAAGAAAAATGACTGTACCTGATGACCATCATGAAATCCCTATGGCAAGAAGAAAAAAAAGAGAAGGGATCCCAACATACGTAAGGATCGCACAAGATATTGCCCATAGGATTGCTAATGGCGATATTAAAGAAGGGAAGAAACTTTCAGGGCGATCTATTATGAGTAGTGAATATGGTGTTTCTCCTGAAACTATACGTAGGTCATTCTCTTTATTAGAAGAGATGAATGTGGTCATTGTACATCAAAATAGTGGTGTAGTTGTCAATTCAGCGAAAAATGCAGCACAATACGTCGAGCGTCACGTCACTCGTGATACTCGGCGTCAGCTTTTGAAAAGAATGCATGAGATATATGATACTCAAAGAGATGCTTATACTGAATTACTGGAAATCACTAATACACTTGTTGATTCAACTGAACACTTCATTGCTTCAAGCCCTTTCTATACCTATGATTGTAGCATTCCCCCCTACTCTATTGCTATTGATAAATCGCTTGGTGACTTGAATTTCTGGCAGGAAACAAAGGCTACAGTAATTGCTATAAAAAGAGATGGGAAAGTGATGATTTCCCCAGGACCTCATGAGAAACTCCTTGTTGGTGACGTTCTTGTAATAGTTGGAAAACCAACCACAAAACATGATGTCTATCAACTTCTTTATTCAACAACAGACTAACTATACATTCAAATAATTATTAATATCTCTCTTAATCATTTTGGAATAAGATTTTAAAATATTACTGTTTAAGTGTTTCCCCCTTACAGTTACTCAAAACTATTATTCCTTGACAAACTGCCATATTATAGTGTTTAATTAGGTTGTCGGTTATAATAGTATTGTTAATTTTGTACTGGTTATATGAATTGTTGAAATTAATATTTCTTACAGTGTTTTTATCCGACCTTTAAAAACATACACACTAAATAATCGACATATCATAATTTTTTTGGAGGAAATATGAAAAAATATTTATTATTATCGCTAGTATTATTACTTGCTTGTACATTCGTTGTATTTGCAAGTGGTGAAAAAGAGGCTACAACTGAATTAAAATCAGTTAGAATAGCTGAACAAGTTCCTGGACTCATTACACCTGGTGTATGGGATGGTCAGGCCTTTTCTTTGAATTCATCTATATATGAATATCTTATTGAGATTAATGCAGATACAGGTGCGTTAGATCCAGTCCTTGCTCTTGATTGGAATTCAGAGGATGGAAAAAGATGGGTGATTACACTTAGAGAAGGTGTTAAATTCCATGACGGCTCAACATTTAATGCTGAAGATGTAAAATTTAGTATCATGAGAACTCAAGACCCAACTGTTGGACACTTAAAGAAAAATGATTTTGAAAATGTTGAATCTGTTGAAATAATTGATGATTATACAGTCGCAATTAACTTAAAAAAAGCAAAACCTTCATTTATTTATTTGTTTACAGATTATAATATGATGATGCTTTCAAGTGATTATGATTATGCTGCCTTGGGTGAATCAAAACCAATGGGAACAGGTCCTTTCATTCCAAAACAAATTATTCCAAAAGAATCAGCACTCCTTGTAAAGAATGATAATTATTGGGATCCTGAACTTCCTAAATTAGATCAATTACTTATCTATTTTGTTGGAGATATTGAAGCCTCAATTTCAATGTTAGAGAGCGATAGAGTTGATGTAGTTCCATTTATTACACCAATTATTAAACAAAGAATTGATAAGA
>CAYZUR010000274.1:0-3226 GCA_964481535.1 uncultured Spirochaetaceae bacterium
GAAATACTGGGAGAGTTAACTCACTCTGCTCATCCTGTAACAATGTTTGAAACTCTTGGACTTCATATCTTTTTTATGACGCGACACCTAAGTTTGAGAGATGCCTGTGATGCTGTAACAAAATTACGAGTCTATGAGTTTATTAAAAAGGTTGATGAGATTACAAAAAATAATCTTTTCTCAACGAGTACTCCTTTAGCAGTAGCAGCTCTTAATCCACACGGTGGAGAGCATGGCTTATTTGGTAATGAAGAGATGAATGAAATTATTCCAGCAATTGAAAGAGCTCAAAAAGAGGGTATTAATGTTGCAGGTCCCATTGGAGCTGATTCAGTATTTCACTTAGCAAAAATTGGTCGCTATAAAGCAGTATTATCGCTGTACCATGACCAAGGGCATATTGCATCAAAAACATTAGATTTTGAGAGAACAATTAGTGTGACATGGAATCTTCCTTTTATTCGTACATCTGTAGACCATGGAACAGCTTTTGATATAGCTGGTGATAATGTAGCAAGTGAAGTGAGTATGGTTGAAGCAATAAATGTGGCATTTCGATATATAGAACAATAAGATATTATTGATTAGGAGTTTTAACATACATGAAGAAAATATTATTTTCCCTCTCTTTGCTACTATTAACTATTCTCCTTATCTCATCCTGTGCAACATCGGTTACCACTGAATATATGGTTCCCTCAACGTATGATATGTCTTCATATAGGAACCTCGCAATTATCTCCCCCATTGCCTATCGATTTAAGGCATTTGATTTACCAAATCCTGTTGTACGCGATATGAGTGGAACATGCCCTGTTAGACTCTACTCGGGGTTTAGTGTAAATAGTGAAAGAGTCTTAAATGAGTATCTGAGTTCCGCGGTTCTCGATCAAGCAAATATGAGCACCTACTTTTCTATTATCCCCCCATCAACTGCTAGCACATACAGAGAAAATTTGAGTACAATGGCAAAAGGGGGCATTGATGCTGTTCTTTATATTTGGACAGAAGATATTGATGTTGATGAATTCATCTTTGCTAAAGAAGAAAAGGTCGTGATAGAACCCCAAAATGAAGAAGTTACCCGCCTCATCTATTTCCTTGAGCAGAGTGTACGTGTTAAGTTTGTGTGGGAAGTAAAAAGTACCAAAACAGGTGCAATTCTTGCAAGAGATTCCTTTAGAGATCAGCAAAGTGCGACAACGAGAATTACAACAGAGGGCAAGTCTTCAATCTATGCACCAAGGTTACAAGGATCGTTGCATCAGATTGCTTCATCGTTCTCATCTACTATATTTAGTCAACTTGAACCATCATTACGAACACGCAATATTAACCTATTAAAAAATAAACCGAAGAGCTCAAGGGTAGAAGAGGCATATAAGAGCGTAAAAGAGGGAAGTCTTAGAGAAGCTCAAGTAATGTTTGAAAAAGAGTGGAAAAGAAATGACCATATCCCTTCAGCCTATAATGCAGCCCTTTTACTAGAAGCATTAGATGAAAGAGATGATGCCATAAATTTATTAGACAAAGCATATAAAAAGAGTGGCAACACAAAGATACGAAATCTCTTAGATGCAATGAAAGAGAGAAGCAGTTTAACAAAACAAGCTGAATCTCAATTATGAAGAAAGGAATGATTAATGATATCTCACCCGCTGATAATGACCTATACAGGTAACGGAAAAGGAAAAACAACAGCAGCTCTTGGGTTGCTGTTTCGCTCTCTTGGCCATAACAAGAAAGGGGCTGTAATTCAATTTATTAAACTTGATAGCTCAAAAACTGGAGAGAAAGCATTTGCTCACACGATGGGTATCTTATGGGAGAACTATGGTGCCGGTTTTACTTGGAATGATGAGAAAGGGGAAAACAATGCGATTTGTGAATTAGGATTCAATAGAGTAAAAGAGTTACTTGATGACCCGTCATACGACATTGTTATACTCGATGAGTTCACATATCCTCTACAATTTGGGTTCTTAGATGAAAAAGAAGTACTCGAATTCTTCACAGAATATAAGAAAAGAGAGAAAAGAGGGCACATTGTTATCACAGGACGTGGTGCAAGTGAAGGATTGATTGAGATTAGTGACCTTGTGAGTGAGATAGTAGAAGTAAAACACCCATTTACACGCAATATCCCACCTCAAATGATGATTGAGTTCTGATTATTGCCTAATAGTTCAAAATGATTGAAAAAAACTGTACCAAAGACAATAAACAGGATATAATCCCTACAAAGGAATAAAAATGGGGTATGTAGAAAGTCATTGTCATCTTCTTCCATTTGTTGACGATGGTGTGAAAACAAAAGATCAAGCACTCGCTGTAGTTGCTTCCTATAAAGAAGCAGGCTTTGATACTATCGTCACGACGCCTCACCTCTATAATCCTCAAGTTGCAACCCAAATAAAGCATATTAGACCAATGTATAATTGGCTTCAAAAAGAGTGTGAAACTATTGGAATAAATTTTATTCTTGGAAGTGAGACATACGTCGGTAGTGCATCTTCTCCAAAATACATCCCATTTCTAGGTTCATTTGTATTAGTAGAGGTAGACCCCTCTGTTGAGCCTTTATTCCTTTTAAATTATGCCTATACTCTGATAAAAAATAATCATTATGTAATTCTTGCTCACATTGAGCGATATAACTGGTTTAGTGAAGAATCTATTGTAATGAATAAACTAAGAGATATGGGTGTCTTTTTTCAAAGTAATAGTGATGCAGTTCTTAGTGGAAAGATGGACCATTATATAGAAAAGAATCTTGTTGATATTATTGCAGGTGATAACCATGGGGATGTTGAGATTCCTGGACAAATAGCGAAGTGTATGCAACTTCATCCTATGATTTTGCAGAATATGAATAGACTGTTCAATAGATGAACAGTACATACAAGGGAGAATAGATATGCTACTCGATATGACTATTTCTAATTATCGTTCAGTGCAAACTCCTCAAACAATTTCTTTTCAGGCGATTAAAGATAATCGTCTTGATGATGAGAAAGTTGTTGAGGTTTCTGAAAAAATGAAAGTAATTAAATCTTGTGCGATAATTGGCCCCAATGGAGCTGGAAAAAGTACTTTTGTAAGGGCTCTTGAGGCACTAAAAGCAATTATTACCGCAGATGAAGAGGTGGATAATCCTGTTTCACTTCTTGCCGGAACAAGTTTTGCGTATACTGATGAAAAAGGATTACCTACTCAAATGGTTCTT
>CAYZUR010000275.1:0-3178 GCA_964481535.1 uncultured Spirochaetaceae bacterium
AATGGAAGATTCCTCGCAGAAGTTGGAAAGAAAGCCTCTGGACTGTGTAGTGTTGTAGTAGATGCTGACACGCATATTATCTTAGGAATTCAACTTATAGGACCCTACAGCAGTGAAATGATCCATTCCGCTGCAATTATTATAGAAAGTGAATTAAGAGTAGAAGAAGTGAGTGAAATAGTATTTCCCCACCCAAGTATATCAGAAGTTATAAAGGATACAATACGTAGCCTTAACACATCTTTATAGGAGAGAAAAAAACCATGGCCAAGCAATTACCATTTGACCCAAAAAAATTAAGAGAAACTAATAGTATTACATTACCTAAAATTCCAGTGAATCAATATAAAAGTGATATAAAAACTGAATTAAAACGATACGGTAAAGATAGATTAAAGAAAGTCTATTATGATATGGCACTTATTAGAGAATTTGAGACAATGCTCGACTCTATTAAAAAAGAGGGTGTGTATCAAGGAATTACCTATAACCATAAAGGACCTGCTCACCTTTCAGCAGGACAAGAAAGTGCTGCTGTTGGGCAAGCAATGAACCTAGAACCAGAAGACTTTATCTTTGGCTCTCATAGATCTCACGGTGAAATCCTTGCTAAATGTCTCTCTGCTATCGACAAAATGGAAGAAAGTGAGATTGAAACAATTATCACAGAATTTATGGAAGGTGATACCTACAAAGTAATCAAAGAACATTTTGCTGGAAGCGATATAAAAGATACAGCTCAAAACTTTATCATCTACGGAACTCTTGCAGAAATCTATGCTAAATCAACAGGCTTTTCACGAGGCTTAGGTGGATCAATGCACACCTTCTTTGCACCATTTGGATCAATGCCTAACAATGCAATTGTTGGAGGAAGTGGTACTATTGCCTTTGGTTCAGCTTTGTACAAAAAAGTGAACAGAAAAAAAGGAATTGTTATTGCAAACATTGGAGATGGATCCCTCACACGAGGACCTGTGTGGGAAGCAATGAACATGGCATCAATGGACCAATACAACACCCTCTGGAAAGAAAATAAAGGAGCTCCACCATACATGGTGAACGTCTTTAACAACTTTTACGGAATGGGTGGCCAACCTGTTGGAGAAACCGCAGGATTTGGAGTTGCTGCCCGTATTGGTAGTGGGGTGAACCCAAATAGCATGCACGCAGAACGAGTTGATGGATTTAATCCATTAGCCGTAGCTGAAGCAACTGCCCGAAAGAAAGAAATTCTCCTCAAAGGAGAAGGACCTGTATTAATGGACACCATTACCTATAGATTTAGTGGTCACTCACCATCAGATGCGATGACATACAGAAGTAAAGAAGAAGTAGATGCATTTAAAGAACAAGATCCACTCTTCAAATATGGTGAATACCTTGTTGAGCATGGTGTTGCAACCAAAGAAGAACTAAAAGCAATGAGTGACACTGTCTTAGCTAAACTAAAAACAGCGATTACTATCACTGTTGATGAAAAAATCTCCCCTATGGTTGATGGCGACTTTATTGAAAGCGTGATGTTTAGTAATCAAAACGTTCCTGTGTTAGAGGATAGAGAAGTTGAATTATCAGAAAAATTAGAAGATAACGCCCGATATCAACAAATTAATAAAAGAAGCCGTTATGCATATGATGAAAATGGCAAAGAACTTCCCTCTTCACGTCAATACCAATATAGAGATGCCGTATTTGAAGCAATGGTTTATCGTTTTACGAAAGACCCTACGATGGTAGCCTATGGTGAAGACCACAGAGACTGGGGTGGAGCATTTGCATGTTACAGAGGGCTCACTGAATTACTCCCTTACCACAGATTCTTTAACTCACCAATTAGTGAATCAGCTATTGTCGGTTCAGGTGTAGGATACGCATTAAGTGGAGGAAGAGCTGTTGTTGAACTCATGTACTGTGACTTCTTAGGATGTGCAGGAGATGAAGTTTTCAACCAAATGCCAAAATGGCAATCAATGTCAGCAGGTGCCCTAACAATGCCTCTCGTTCTTCGCGTTTCAGTTGGAAATAAGTACGGTGCACAACACTCACAAGAGTGGACAAGCATGGTAGCATCAGTTCCTGGTCTTAAAGCAATGTACCCAGCAACTCCATATGATGTAAAAGGGATGTTAAACTACGCACTTCGTGGAACAGACCCAGTGGTATTCTTTGAAAGTCAAAAACTCTATGGATTTGGAGAACAGTTTGTCAAAGAGGGAGTCCCCGAAGGCTATTATGAAATTCCAGAAGGGGAACCAGTAAAAAGAACTGATGGAAAAGATATTACCATCATTGCCCTTGGACCATCCCTTTATACCTGTATGAGTGCTGCTAAAAAGTTAAAAGATGAATATAACATGGAAGCAGAAGTCATAGATTTACGTTGGATTAATCCTCTTAAATATGAGTTACTTATTGAGTCAATTAAGAAAACTGGTAAAGTAATTCTTGTAACTGACAGTAGTGAAAGAGGATCATACCTACAAACAGTAGGGGCAAACCTCACTCGCCTAGCCTTTGATTATCTTGACGCCCCTCCAATTGTTGTTGGAAGTAGAAACTGGATTACCCCTCCTGCTGAAATGGAAGAGTATTTTTTCCCACAAGTTGATTCGATTATTGATGCAATTCATCAACAAATTCTCCCTATCGCTAACAGAAAATCTGTGAACAATTATAGTGATGGTGAATTTAACAGACAATCAAATAACGGAGTATAATAGATGATTAATAGGTGAGTGTTTCATACACTCACCTTTATCCTATAAAAAAAGAGGAGTGATAAAAAGAGTGAACGACAAGAATTTAGAAAAAGCAATACATGCGCTGAACTCAAGTGATAAAACAATTAGACGAACGGCCTGTGAATCTATTAATAAAGCTCAAAAACAGAACCGCATTTCTAGAACCGTATTGCAGGAAGTGAATAATCATGTACACACGATATACTCATTTTCTCCATACAGCCCATCAGCTGCTGCTTTTAAAGCATGGGAGGCTGGATTAACGATAGTTGGATCTGTAGATCATGATTCAATTTCTGCCTCTCGAGAAATGAAAGAAGCAAGTGCATTAATTGGAATTGCAAGTACTACAGGATTTGAACTGCGCGTAAGTTTTAAACAAACTCCTTTTAACGATAAGAAAATCAACAACCCCGATAGCAAGGGAATTGTCT
>CAYZUR010000276.1:0-3166 GCA_964481535.1 uncultured Spirochaetaceae bacterium
TAAGCTCCTACCTCATAACCCTGCTACGATTCCCTTTGTTTTATTGAATATTAACTGATCAATTTTCAAGAATCTCGATTCATTATGACTTGTAATCCCTCATAATAATGAGCATCTTTTCTGGATAGATAGGTGCTCCGTTAAAGTGTATATTCTTATCAAAGGCATACGAGCTAAGGTCTGTGGTATCCAAGTCCGACATGGTGAGACACCCATAAAACATATTATAGTAGTTATTCCCTGATGATAGAGATAAATTTGGTCCACATTTCAGATTCGTGCAATCCCAAAACAATCCACTAAAATCATATACTCCGGAGGTGAAGAAATCAGGAACATTATCTAAATTCGTACATCCGCGAAACATCTCTTGTAATAGCGTGGCCTGTTGGGTATTCAGTTTAGGGACAGTTATTAAGGAAATACAGCCATAGAACATCCGGTAAAAATTAGTACCGATCTCGGTATTTAGCAAAGGGACTGAATCTAAGGATACTGTCTGATAAAACATCCCGCTAAAATTTGTACCGTTTGCTGTATCAATTAGTGGGATAGTGGTTAGGGATTTGCAGTAATAAAACATATAGTGAAAATCATCACTACCGGAGGTATCTAATTCCGGGATAGTCTTTAGACAATAACAATCTGCAAAGGCATAGGAAAAATCTGTTATCAGCGAGGTATCAACAAGTATTATGGTTCGCAGGTTTTTCCATCCTGAAAAATGATAATACCACGTGGAAACTTGAGAAGATACTTCAGCGTTGCAGCACCAACCAATGGCATCAGTATCTGAAACAGGGCCTCCTGCCCAATCCCGATAAATGATTACCCACCGGTAGATTCCTCCAATATCTTGTTCAGCATCCCATATATGTTCTACCTCCCCAAGGGTATCATAGGTAACCCCGTCACTAGTTATAATTTTGAAGGTTTGTGCATCGAGAGTTATCTCAAATTTTGCCTTGTAATTGGTGTAGAGGTGGATATGTTTATAGCCTGGAGTCCCGACTGATTCAACAAGCGCGGCTAAATCCGGCCAATCAGCAGTGATCTGTGTGTAAAGATCTTCTGAAGGGATTACCGGGGTACTGGGGACAGAAGAGAATGGATTTACCACCGGGCGAACTACTGAGCTGCGAAGGTTGCTCATCTTAAATCCTCCAGTCAACCGTGATCGACCCATTACTTGCAACCCGGTTGGTCACTAAAAAGGCACTGCCTTTCTCTATGTAAAAATCATCTGAATCCGTAGAGTCCGTATCACCTGCAGGAATGAACTTCCCGCTATCCTCTTCAACCATCAACAGGGCAGACTGGGATACTTCTACGGCATAGGTACAAGTATCTCCTGGCTCAACACATACCGAGAGTGAAGAGCGCTGACCATTCATACCAATAACCATCTGCCCACCAGGAAGAAGAATTGTCCTTCCTTCTTTTCGAAGCACATACTCAACCAACCCATCAATCTTATTTGCTATTACCATCAATATTCCCCTTATTTTTTCCCAAAGTATTCCAGGATTGAAAATCCTAACAGTCCAGCTCCAATTGCCATGAGCATGGTCGATTCTCCGGTTATCGTTGTGACATCGGCTGCAGACTGAAAGAATGAGATCCCAATAAGTATCAGCTTCACCAAGAATCCTGCAGAAAGGGACAGAGATCCAAAAACCCTTTTACTTGATGGATTCCCATCTACACTTGTCAACATTGCTTTTACAAATTTCTTCATTTCAACCTCCTGTTCTTTCTATGATTAATAAAACGGTGGGGATTAGAGCCAGTATCGCTACCCCAAGTCTGATTAGAGCTACTTTCCATGTTTTTATCTCCCGAGATTTTATTGACTCATCTTTTGCTCTTTTTGCTGTAGGACAAGTTTCTTCCCTAACTAAGAGAAATCCCTGGAACTCTTCCCTGAATCCCTCTAGGTTCTCTGCATTAGATTCCACAGCCTTGGCATATCCATTATCAAGTAAAAGTATTGCCAACCTCTCAACGCGGTTAGCCATCTTTGTTATGACAGGTTCCATTTCATCGAGCCTGTGTTGATTGGATTTAACATTTTCGTACATAGCCTGAACCACCTGATGTACGTTCTTTTCTGTAACTACTATGTCCATACCTAACTCACCTCTGGATCACTAAGCATATCCCTACTATCTATAAATCTCGTTTCCTCAGTTTTTAGTATTGAATAAACTGCTCCATAGATAGCATCTGTATCAGTAAGATCTATCCCAACAAAGGGAGTCTTTACATTTCCCTCTGCATCTTTCAGATAAATACTATAATAATCTCTAAAAATCGGTAGCGGTTCGCTTGCGGTCTGAGGGGGCGGGATAAATTCATCCCTGCTTAACTGCTGTAAATCAACCCCTGAGAGAAGTTCAGTTGTGTAAAAAACATCTTGCAGAGCTGAAACATCTGCAATTTCTTGTGATTTCATAACTGAACCGCTTTTCTCATTTATATAGCCAGTCGCTACAAATTTTATAAATCCATACTTTGGAAAAATCTGTAAAGTCTCTAATCTGATATAGACATTTTCTATATCAGACATTGTCATGTTGTCTTTTGCTAATAATTTAACTTGTAATCCCATAGGGGATACTTCCTTTTTATGTGTAACTTGTTTTTGCATCGGTAGCACAAATATTATGTGCTGTTGTCATTGGTGTTGTTGTATTATAAGTGGGTGCGGTGTCACTTGTGCTACAACCAAAGTTAGTAATCGTCCGTAAATATCTTCCAGTTCCGACCCCATAAGGTTGTGCGGATCGAACATACATTGTCCCCTGAAAATATGCTTTACCATCCCCATATGGTCTCGCATCATAAAGAGCTTGCCATCTCATATACTTCTGATGTGCGGGTTGACAATATATTGTCTGCCATTGATTACTTTCATTAGGCCATGATGTCCCTGCCGACCATACCCAAGAAGCTGTATTTGAAATCTTATAATATAAGTTCAAGTTAAAAGCATCATTGACAAATAGTGCGAATCTACCATATCCATTAGCATAAGCACTATGACCTCTCCCATACCTTGAATGATAGGTATAAAGTGTTCGGCCAAACCCAGAGGAACCCAATTTATTAAAAAGTGAATTTGTGACTAATACCTCCCCGGCCATTAATAAACCACCTGAACGAT